>CATYWI010000268.1 GCA_958414155.1 uncultured Anaerotruncus sp.
CTCCGGTCTTCCGGCGGCAAAACGGTCAAGCCAACGGCGGTGTAGAAAAACCGCTTTGGTCTTTCAACACCGCCTGCAAAACCTCTTTTTAGGGAAAGAAGGGATTGCCTGATGTTATTTTGCCGTCAAGGGCAGACTCTGATGCGCTCAACTGTCGTCGTTTCGGGGTTTTTGTTGTAGCCGCCGGTATATGCGGTAACGATAAATTCCGCCTTGTATGTAACGCCGCTTACACCGGTAAACGGCTTGTCCATTTCCAGCACTCCATCGAATGATAGATCGTACCAGCCGTCAACATAAACCCACTCGTCTTCAACGAGCTTGTACACATACAAATAGGCTTCGATCGCCGTTGCGGTGGACTTTTGGATTGCCTCTCCCGATGCACATCCTTCGTTTCCGTCAAACTTAAGATTGACCTTGACGGAAAGGATGCTGTTCCACGTGGGCGCTATCAGATCGTTACCGGCAAAAATGTTCACACAAAGGGCGGACATAAGCGCGGCAAGAAGGACAGCGGAAACTATCAGCTTTACGCTTTTTCTTACGTTCATAAAATACCTCCGAATTTACACTTATATGTTGTATCTACTCTTATAACAAAAAGACCGGCGTTTTGTGACACCGATCTTTGATTTTTTTATTTATTTTTTTCGTGGGACTGTATTACGGTCACCGCGCGCCCTCGTGTATGCTTTCCGCCATATCTATCAGTTCGCCCCGGCTCAGCTCGTAGGACGTGATACGGTAAACGTACTTACCGTCATTCCATATGATGATCTTAGCGCTGTCACCGGAATATTCGATCAGACTTGCGGTGTAGCCGTGTATATCGATACTGCTTATTTTTATTCCGGTATTGTCGAAATACTCTTCGCTATCATCGAGCGGCTCCTGCCTATAGTTGCATAACAGTTTATCTCCGGAATAGTAATTTACCACAAACCTCCATTCATTATTCACGACCACTTTCTCGGTCACACCGTCCGGAAGATGAGTCGGCTTTTTGGCATCGGATATGACCGGTGCGTCGGAATTATGGCTTGCGGGAGCATCCGCGATGTCCAACCCATCCGGTTCGAATTTTACCGAAATACAATCTTTGTACCACTCCACAACGGTGCCGCTGACAGCCTCGCGGAGGTCCGGTATCGCCACAACCGTGATGACGCAAAGCGACATCAGCGCCATAAGCGCAACCGCTATCCTCACGCTCACACGGTGCAGTGTCTTCAGCATCGTTCTGTGGCGGTATCTGCTCACCGTCCGTCTTGCTCTTGCGTAAAATCCCTTACTGAGCTTTGTGTCGCCTGTGTCTGTATTGTCAAATGCCTCTACATCGTCGTTCCCGCATTCCCTTGCGGCAAGGCAGATAAGCATATCCAGCTTATCGTCTGTCCATGTATTCATGCAACGTTGCTCCTCCCATTTCCAATATCATTGCTTTGGCGCGTGAATACCATTTACGCGCCAAAGCCGGTGTTATACTCATAAAATATGCTATACTGTCGTAATCATATCCCATGCTTTTGAGAATGATAACGTCACGGTATTTAAAATCCAGCTTGTCGATCAGCTTTGCCACATACCGGCAGGTGAATTTGTTTATCACGATTTTTTCAACATCCGCGGAGTCATCCGGAATATCCATCAGTGACGCCTCGCCGTCATCGTCGTACATCGTTGTCGAAAATGTCGTCCCTGCCCGCTGGAGGTTCTTGTTGTACTTGTTTATCGCCGTATTGCGGCAGGTGATAGACACAAGCTTTATCAGGTATTCACTCTTATCCGCCTCTCTGAACTCGCCCAGCTTATCAATGATCTTTACCACCGTATCATGCACGCAATCCTCGGCGTCGCAGCGGTTATGCAAAACATTCATTGCTATCGAAAACATTCGCTCGGAATATCGGGTGTAAACGTCCTCTACAAATCGGCTGTCCTCATCATCTTCAATTGTCATAATGATTGCCAGCACGTTACACTCCTCCATCTTTTTTCTACATTATAACATCCAACTCTCCATTAGTCAATTGTTTTTTCACGCATTTTTGATTTTTTTATTCCTTTTATGCAATTTTTCGCGCTTTTTCGCATTTCGCTCCGCCCGGCGCTCGCTTGCGGGGATAAAAAAGAGGTGTCAAGTCCCGGTGCGGCATATGCGCGAAAGCCGCCCCTGCGGTAAATACTGCTTGGACTTTCTCTGCATCCACCCGTTCCGGGACGGCAACGGAAGAATGTCCCGTCTGCTCTCGCTTCTGCTGTTATACAAAAACGGCTTTGACGCAGGAAAATATGTGTCCTTTGAGGAGCAGATCAACAATTACAAGGCGTATTATTACGAAGCCCTGCGGCAGTCCTCCGCCGGATGGGAAACGAATGAGAACTCTTATTTCCCCTTTATCGAGAATTTCCTGTCCACTCTTTATATGTGCTACAAAGAGCTTGACAAGCGGTTTGCAGTGGTTCACGGCAAGAAGATCACGAAAAAAGCCCGTGTGGAGGCGACTGTTCTGAACAGTCTGACGCCGCTATCCAAAGCCGAGATTTGCAAAATTCTCCCCGATGTCAGCCCAACGACCGTTGAAGCCGTCCTCGGTGAAATGGTCAGGACCGGTTCGGTAAAGCGGATCGGCGCAGGACGGACGACGCGGTATATCAGGTCCTGACCGTAAACGGTGTTCAGCCTGTCCGGGTTGTTAAAAAACTCAGAATGAGTTTTTTAACAACCCCTTTTCCAGTTCAATCGCGGTACAAATGAGACTCCGCGAGACACATGAGACCCGCGCGGACGCTATAATCGGTCTGCATATATACGAAAGGAGATCGGAATTTTGCATTACATCAACATAACAGTCCGCGAAAAAAACGCGCGGGCAGACGACCGCGCGCGGATAGTATGCGGCAACAGCGACTACACGGAGCGCTTTGATTTCGACGAAGAAT
>CATYWI010000269.1 GCA_958414155.1 uncultured Anaerotruncus sp.
ACCCTTCCCACCGTGTCGCATATGCTGACGAGCGAAAAGCCGAGCAGCGCCGAAGCGGGAAAAAGATATTTATAATCCGAGCCGACGAGAAGTCTTGCAATGTGCGGGACGACAAGTCCGACAAAACTGATAAGTCCCGCGACCGAAATGGCAGCTCCCGCAAGGAGCGAGGACACCGCGATAAGAAAGAACCGGAAGACCTCGGTGCGCAGTCCGAGCGCGTTTGCGGTCTCATCGCCGAGCATAAGGATATTCATGCGCGAGGGCAAAAACGCACAGGTGAATATCCCGACGGCGGCATATGGCAGGATCATACGGAAGCTCTCCCAGCCCACGCCGTTCAGTCCGCCGACGAGAAAGCCGGAGGCGTTGCCGAGCGATTCCGAGAAAAAGGTCTTGATTATATCATTGAACGCGCCGAAAAGCGCCGAGACAGCCATACCGGAGAGGATCATTTTTACCGGCGAAACGCCCTTCTGATATGCCAGCGCATAGATCAGCATGGTCGTGGCAAACGCGCCGAGTATCGAGCCTATCGGGAGCAGATGCGAATAGGCGGGAAAGGCGACGAGCGTCAGGTACCCGATAAAACTCGCGCCGCCGGTGACGCCTATGGTGGAGGGAGACGCCATGGTGTTGCGCATGACGCCCTGCAGAATGCATCCCGAAAGCGAAAGGCAGACCCCGACAAGCCCGCCGACGAGCACACGGGGAAAGCGGAGATTCCAGACGAGCAGGCGCGCCGTGCTTCCGTCATCGACAAAAAGCGCCTTTGCAACATCGGGGACCGATATCTCAACGCTCCCGATGCCGGTGCACACGAGCACCGAAAGTACCGAAAGCGCGCCGAACACAGCAATTATGACGATCCGCGACGCTTTTCGCCTTTTGGCCGTCCCGTCCGATGCCGCATTCACTGCCGCCGAAGATCCGCGAACGACTTTTTCCTTCATGCCTTTTTTATGAACTCCGCGACCGCCGCACGCGCACCGTCAAGCTCTTCCGCATTGGGATGACCGAGAGACTGCTTTTGCTTTTCGAAGCGCTCCATCGAGAGATGCCCCTTCTGTCCCTCGGGTTTGCGCGTCCGCGCAAATGTGCGGCGGAGATCGATGCTTCCGCGGCAGAGGTAGTGACCGAGCAGTGTATTATGCTCGGAAGCGAGAGCGATAACGTTCTCTGTGACCTTGGCGGCGTGCGCCGTGTCCGTTGCAACGCCGAGCGAGCCGATGACTATAAGCTTTTTGCCGTGCATGCGGGAGATGAGATCAATGGTATCATCGTCCGCCGTGCCGTGGTTGCACCAGTATGAAAGCACAAAGGTGTCGAATTTATCAATCACCTCGTCGGTGATGTAGCGGATATTGTAGGGTCCGACGTAATCGGGCAGCGCCTCCGCCGCCGCGACAGCCAGCTTGTAGCCGTTGCCGGTGATGGTGGAAAAAATGACCGGCACCGTCCCCGCAAGGTCGGGACGTATCTCCTTTTTATGTACCAGCGCCGCGCCCAGCTCCTCCGCACACGCAGAGGGTACCATCACGCAGTGAGCGGCTTTTCCGATGCGCACAAGGCTTTCGCCAAATTCGTCCATCCCCTCAAGACAGCCGAAGATCGCCGTTTTTTTGCCTTTGAGCTTCGTGAGACTGCGCGAAAACAGAGACAATAGTATCTCCTCGCCCCCGCAGCCGAGTCCGAATGCAGCCGCATCGTATGCGGCAAGCACTGCGGGATCCATCGATGCGTCAAATACATCGACCGTCGCACCGACGGCAGTTGCGCCGGAGGCAAGCTTTTCCGTTATTGTGCCGAGCGCCGCTTTGTCCGGCGCGCAGATGACAGCAAGTTTAGACATTGTTATTTGTGATTCTCCTTTACCGGGCGTGAGTTAGCATATGCTAACCATCACCCTTAAAATTTCGCCGACAGCGCCCCGTGCGATGCTTCACATCGGGCGGCTCGTGCCGACGTGTGGTTAGCATATGCTAACCGAATGCGGATAGTATATCACAGTTTTTGGGATTTGTCAAGTGCTGTGAAATAAATTTTTCGACAGAATCCACGCAGATCTCTCATCACGCACAGCAGTCCGTCGATTTATGTTGACTTATAAAACCGACTGTGATATAATTTATTCCGAAAAAAGAACGGAGTCGGGATCATACTTGGTGCTATTATCGGTGATATCGTAGGCTCGGTCTACGAATTCGCTTCGGATAAAACAAAAAACTTTCCGCTGTTTTCGCGCGGGTGCGCGCCGACGGACGACAGTCTTATGACCATGGCTGTCGGAATTGCGTGCGTGAACGCAAACACGAACAATGAGGAAGAATTCAAGCGCACGCTGTGCGAAATGATGCGGGAAATAGTCAGGCAGTATCCCGACGTCGGCTACGGCGGCGGTTTTTACGACCGGCTGATGAGCGACGACGCCGGACCCTACGGCAGTTTGGGCAACGGCTCGGCGATGCGCGTCTCTCCGACCGCGTACGCCGCCCGGAGCCTTGAGGATGCGAAGCGTCTTGCAAGATTGAGCGCCGAGGTGACGCACGATCACCCGGAGGGGATACGCGGAGCCGAGGCGGTGGCAGCCGCGATCTTTCTTGCCGCAGAAGGCAGTAACCGTGACGAAATACGCGAATACATAAGCCGTAAATACTACGACCTTGACTTTACGCTTGACGATATACGCCCGGCGTACAGCTTTGACGTGAGCTGCGAGGGCAGCGTGCCGCAGTCGATAGAATGCTTTCTTGAGGCGCGCGATTTTGAGGATGCCCTGCGCAACGCCATATCGCTCGGCGGAGACGGCGACACGATAGCAGCCATAGCGGGCGCCATTGCCGAGGCGTATTTCGGCATTCCCGACGACATAGCGGAAAAAGCTTTTGAATTTATGGACGAGA
>CATYWI010000270.1 GCA_958414155.1 uncultured Anaerotruncus sp.
CGTCGGCGCGCCTGCCGTACAGCTCTTCAAAGTATTCGCACGAGGTGAGAACATACACCTGCCACGGCTCCATTGCGCGGAAGTTCCTGCCCATTGCGCGGTAAAGCTCCTCGGCGTCGCGCATGCTCAGCATGCGTTCGCCGTAAGGCGGATTGCATATGAGCGTTCCGCGGCAGTCGGGCTTTTTGATCTTCGTCGCATCGGCGGTGAAAAGCTCGATATACTTCGAAACGCCGGCGCGGCGCGCATTTGCGCGGGCTGTTTCGATCGCGTCCGGGTCAATATCCGAACCGCGTGCGCGGAAGTCGGTGTCCCGCACGGCTGCTTCCGCCTCGTCGCGCGCAGCCTCCCATATTCCGGACGGCAGTGCGGCGAATTTTTCTCCCGCAAAGGAGCGGAAAAGCCCGGGTGCACGGTTCGTCATAAGCATAACGCCCTCTATCGCTATCGTGCCGGAGCCGCAGAAGGGGTCCCAAAGCATAATGTCAGCGCGCAGTCGGGCATTTATGACGAGCGCCGCGGCAAGCGTTTCACGCAGCGGAGCGGCATTGGCTTCCGGACGGTATCCGCGCTTGTGAAGCGCCACACCGGAGGTGTCTATCATCAGTGAGGCTTCATCCTTGAAAATGAAAAATTCTATCTGATATTTCACGCCGGTCTCCGGCATGCGCAAAAGACCGTACTTCCCGCCAATGCGGTCGGCGATCGCTTTTTTTATTATGCTCTGGCAGTCGGGCAGGGAGGTCAGCGCGCTTTTTATCGAATGTCCCTTTACCGGAAATGCGTCGTCTCTTCCTATAAAGCGCTCCCATTCGAGCGATTTGGTCCCTTCGTAAAGTGCGTCGAACGTCGGAGCCGGAAAGCTGCCGACGAGAATGTACACGCGCTCGGCACAGCGCAGTCCGATATTTGCGCGCGCGCAGTCGGCGGCGGTGCCTCTGAATGTAACACGTCCGTCCATTGTCGATACGCGTTCAAGCCCCATGGCGTCTATCTCGGCTCCGAGAGGCTTTTCAAGACCGAAAAGACATGTGGCAACATATGTAAATACATCTTCCATCAATGTGTGAACCTTTCACGCCCGGACAGGGCAGTCAAGTGGATAATATATTATATCATACGTTGCCGCAGATTTCAAGTCCCGGCGGTCAGATGCCGCAAAACTGTGAATTTTTTCTGGATTGGGCTTGCAGTTTGCAATTTAGTTGTGATTATTTATCAGCGGGAGGTTGACAAGGCGCTGAAAATGTGATAAAATAAACATACAGTAACCACTGCTTTTAGAAAGGAAGCATACCTACCATGAAGAAAACCATTGCAATTATTCTTGCGCTTATCATGACGCTTGTTGTTTTTGCGGCGTGCAATAACAGCAATACTCCGTCTGGCGGCACCAGTGACGCTACCAAGGCGCCTGCGGCTCCCGGCACCACCAAGCCTGCCGACACCAAGGCACCGGACACTCACACGACAAAGCAGGAGACCACAAAGGCTCCCACTCCCACCGAGCCCGCTACCACCGAGGCTCCCGAGATCCCCGTTCCCGCTATTCCCGAGGGTATAATGGTTTACCATCAGGATTTCGACAGCTTCGCCAACACCGCTGACAGCGCAGAGGTCGCAAAGCTCCTCGGCTGGCAGATTCGCAATAAGGTCAACGGCGATCAGGATTTCGCTCTGACCGATAACACCACCACATACACCATTGAGGACGGTAAACTCAAGCTCGCCAACAATGTTGACGGTGCTACCGACTCCTATATGCTCATGGTCGGCGACAGCTACATGAAGCCCGCCGCTGTCGGTCTTTACACCATCCAGTATGACGTACATTACATCGCAGTCGGCTCCGCGACCCGTTATGTCTGCGTGCTTGCCAACTACAACGGCTACGATACATACAACAGCTTCCACCTCCGTGCCGACGGAAGCGCCAATAACCAGGTCCGCTTTATCGGCTCATGGTACACCTATGACGTTTACGGCGATTCCTATGCTGCGGGCAAAGACGGTGATACCGGAACATCCATTGTCAAGAAGCTCTACGGTCTTACCTACGAAAAGGGCGCGACTCCTCTTATTGACAAGGATCTCACCGTCAGATATCAGGTGACCGCTGAAGGTCCCATGGTATGGATCCGCGACAACTCTCTCCCCGGAGGCGAGTTCGTATGCGTTTCCAAGCCCGACGCTGCCGGTACCGGTTCAGGCTACTGGGGTCTGATCGAGAACTACGCTCTCTGCCTCAAGACCGGCGGTAAGATCGACAGCTATGTTGATAACATCTCCGTCTGGACAGGTCTCGGCGACGAGCCGCTCGACAACAGCACCACTGCATACGAGACTGCCATTGCAGCTTATCTCGCAGAGGTCGACAAGGCTCAGTAAAAATATTCTCCCGTATGACACGAGGAGTATAATAGAGTATTGAACCTCACCCTATCCGGGCACCTTGGCGTGCCCGGATAGGGTGAGTATTTTTTTGTTTTCGGTTGACACGACGGTGGGTCTGTGATAAAATATCCATATAAACATATTGAAGTGAGGAAAAACGGCAATGAGCGGAGACGCGGTATATTTCGACTTCCATACACATATACTTCCCGGTGCGGATCACGGTTCGACATGCGCGGCGGATACCGTTGATGAAATGAGCGAGCTTTGCGATCTGGGAGCCGGAATTGCCGTTGCAACGCCGCATTTTTATCCCACAAGTACGAACGTCGATAAATTCCGCAGAGTTCGTGCCGCGGCGGCAAATGAATTCGAAAAAATACGCCGCCCGGAGTGGTGCCCCACATGCATCGGCGCCGAGGTGGCTGTGTGCAAGTACCTTGAACGCATGCCCGAGCTTGACGAGCTTTGCATAATAGGTACGTC
>CATYWI010000271.1 GCA_958414155.1 uncultured Anaerotruncus sp.
GCACCGCTATGCGTATATATGCCAGCGGCGGCTCGGGAGGATACCCGAACTCCTGCTCACTGCCGAAAACGGCTATTCTCCGTTCGGCGCCGTCATAGCCTCCGGTGAGGGTGAATGCCGCTGGCAACTGCATGCTTTGCAGTGTATCCTGCTCGGCAAGCGTGAGAAAATCCGAATATGTATAATATGATCCTTCAGCCGCACGCGCGGCAAGCTCTGCAAAGCTGTTGCGCAGAGCGCGTTCCTCGTCCATTTCAGTTTTTGGGTATATAAGTGAGAGTAAGCTCGCTCCAGAGCATGCGGTGATCCGAATGCGAATTGGCAACGGTGTCTGTAAGCCCGATACCAAAGCCGGAGGAGAGAACAATATTGTCTATTGCGCTCTGGCGCTTGGGAAATGTCACATATCTGTGCTCGGCGCTGTTCACAAGAGAGCCGTATTTAAGAGCGGAAAATTCCTGAAAGTTCTGTGTGTTGAAATCGGCTGTGAGGATGTAGTGCTCACACTCCGCAAGCATTTTGCTCACTGCTATGAACTGCGCGGAGCGCAGGGCTTTTTCCTCGTATGAAAGATGGGTGTTGAAAAAGTCGATGATACAGCCGTCAACGTTTATTTTTGCGTGGCCTATCGCCCTGCTTTCCTTTTCGCCGGAATAGAGCGTTGTATATTCAAATTCTTCTATCGGATAGCGGGAAAGTATCAGCGTGCCGTACTTACCGCCCTGGTAATCTATCGCAGGAGTGTATTTGTAATATTCCATTCCTGCCGCTTTTGCAAGCAGTGCGGGCTGATCGACGCCTCCTACGCGGCGGGTCTTGAAATCGACCTCCTGCATGCCGCATATGTCAAGTCCGGCTTCCTTTATCACGTTGCCGATAAGAGTAAGGTCTCCTCCGGCATCGGCGCCGTGCTTTATATTGTAGGTCCCCACGCGGAGAGTGAGCGTTTTTTCGGGAGGTTCGGTGGTTACCGGTTCGGTCTCCGGTTCGGCTGTGGTGTTGGGTTCTTCCGTGGTTTGGGGATCCCCGGAGCTTTCGTTTCCGTCTCCGGTCTGTCCGCAGGAGACAAGCAACATAGGCATTGCTCCTACTGCGAGCGCAAGTGCGATTGATATGATGCGTTTGTACTGCATTTTCATTTTGCAAACCTTTCAGTTCATTTTTATTACATTATACCATCCGCCGGGCTAGTGTGTCAATACAAAAGTCAATAATTGTTGACATAGTGTGCCGACGGTGATATAATTGTATTGTATTGCAGTATAAGGCTGAGGAGCATTTGTACATGAACAGTGAGATAAGATACGAAAAAAATGTACCGGTATGCGGCGCCGGGTATGATGTTATTGTCTGCGGTGCGGGACCTGCCGGGATATGCGCGGCTGTCTCTGCGGCTCGTATGGGCGCACGTGTTCTGCTTGCCGAGAGATACGGATCGGTCGGCGGAATGCTGACTATGGGCGCAATATCGCCGGTCCTCGGCTCTGTGAGTCATGGCACGATGTATGACGAGGTGTGCCAAAGGATTAGCGGCGGCGAGGTGTCTTTTGTTACTACACGTAACGGACGCGAGGTAGCCGTTGACCGCGAAACCGCCAAGGCGGCGCTTGATGTTATGCTGAAGGAGGCGGGAGTCACGGTGTGGCTCGGCGCTGCCGCCGCCGATGTTATTACGGAAGAGGCAGACGGAAGGCGGCGTGTTACCGGTGTGATATTTGCCACACAGCGCGGGCTTGTGGCTGTGCACGCCAAGGTCGTGGCGGACTGTACGGGTGACGGCTGCATTGCGGCACTTGCGGGGTGCGGCTTTGATATCGGACGTACAGGCGACGGCAGACTTCAGCCGATGTCGCTTGAATTCGTGCTTGAGGATGTTGCGCCGGATGCCATTATCGTTTTCGGCGGCTCCGATCCGGTGAAGATACCGTCGGGAAAATATGCAGGCATGGAATTCCGCGAGTTCTGCAAGCTAAAAAACCGCGAGGGCGAACTGCCGGAAAATGTGACTATCGTCCGTCTGCACTTTAAAACACGTCCGACCGAGCGCGAGGTGAACGCAACTCAGGTGAACGGGCTTGATCCGCTCGACCCGGCAGATGTTGCCGCGGCGGAGACAGAGCTGCGCTCGCAGATCGCCGTTATCACCGAATTCCTCAGAAAATATATTCCGGGCTATGAGAACTGCCGCGTTTCCGATTCATCCGACGCCGTAGGCGTCCGCGAGTCGCGCCGCATACGCGGTATCGACGCCGTTTGCGATGCCGATCTGGAGGAGGGAAGAATGCGCGCGGATGCCGTTGTGCATAACGCATGGTTCCTGATAGATATACATAATCCCGCAGGGGGCGGTCAGGCGGAGGGACATTCGCGCATGGCAAAGCCCTACGATATCCCGTACGGTGCATTTCTGCCTGCAGATGCGGACGGACTTATAGTCGCCGGCAGATGCATTTCCGGTACCCATCGCGCACACGCTTCCTACCGTGTCATGGCTATATGCATGGCAATGGGCGAGGCTGCGGGTATTGCCGCCGCCGTAGCTGCCGTGCGCGGTGTCGATCCCAAGGATATTCCTGCCGCAGATGTCCGCGCCGAGCTTTCCGCACGCGGAGTCGAGTTGTAATTTAATTATCAAAAAAGCCCCGGGAACTGTCAAACGCCCCGGGGACTGTTTTTGTGTTTATTTGTTTTTCGCCATTTCCGCGAGCATGCAGCACAGCTCGTCATAGCCGATGCCGACGGCGGCTGCCTCCTGCGGCAAAAGGGACGTCGGAGTCATGCCGGGAAGGGCATTCGCCTCAAGACAGTAGAAGATCCCGTCCTCTCCGTATATGAAATCCACTCTGCCGTACT
>CATYWI010000272.1 GCA_958414155.1 uncultured Anaerotruncus sp.
ATATCAAGGAAAGCCAGCGAATCCGCCACACGAGTCTCTATCCCGGCTGCGGCGGCACGCCTCAGCTCTCCGAGAGCTGTGCCGGACTCATGCAGTTCGTCCTCAAGTTCGGTCTCGCGTCGTCGCAACTCGGCTATGCGATCATCTCCCGATTCAAGCGCCGCAAGCCGCGCCTCCGCGTTTTCACGGAAGGCGATGACCTCCCCGACCGTCGCGCCGTACTTGCGCTTCAGCCTTGATATTGCTTCAAGCCGGGATTCTATTGCGTCTATCCTCGCGGTAGGATCGCCGTCGTTATCGCGTGCGGCGTGCGTGTACACCTCGGCGGCTATATCGTCCGCCTCGTAGCGGCAGGATTCCAGCCGCTCTGCGTATCCGCGATATTCGGGATAAACATCCGCTATTTTTTTCAGAGCATCCGCCGCCTTTGAGAGCAGATAGGATGCCGTTATGCCCTTTTCATTTCCGTATATGGCACGAAGCGCCGTATCGGTCTGCTTTTTTATTACTTCAAGGCTTGAAAGCCGCTTTTTTTCCGCGAGCAGTTTTTCCTCCTCGCCGGGCTTCAATCTAAGTGCGGAGATATCCTTTATCTGATATTCAAGCATATCGCGGAGCTGGTTCAGCTCCTTTTCGTCACGCGAGATATTTTTTATCTCGCTGCGCACCTTGCTAAGCTCTGTGTATATCTCACCGTACCTTGCGAGCAGCTCCTCGGAATGAGCCGCGGCGTCAAGCATTTCACGCTGTGCCGCGGGATCGGTGAGCCTCAGGTTTTCATTTTGTCCGTGGATCGACACAAAAAGTGCGCCGACGCGTTTCAGCACCGCCTGTGTGACCGCTCTGCCGTCTATGCGGCAGGTCGATCTGCCGTCGCCGGAAAGCGTTCTTTCAAGGCATATTTCACCGTTCTCGGGTGTGATTCCGAGTTCGGACAGCTCATCGGCGATCCTTCCCCCTATGCCGTCAAATACCGCAGACACACACGCGCGCGACTGTCCGGTCCGCACCAGCTCACGCCCGGTACGGTTGCAAAGCAAAAAATTTATACTGTCTATAACTATCGATTTTCCGGCGCCGGTCTCGCCGGTCATGGCGGTAAATCCGCCCTCCGTCTCAAGATCGAGCGTACGGATGACGGCAATATTTTCAATGTGAAGCGATCTCAGCAAAAGCCGCACCTCCCTCCGATTTGAACATCCGGCGCTTCAGACTGATTTCAGAAGCGTTTTTATGCGCTCGCTGAGCGATTTTGAAGAATCCAGCCCGCGCGTTACGATAAATATCGTATCGTCTCCCGCGACACTGCCGAGAATATCGTTCGTCTCTATTGCATCAAGCCCGGCGGCAACTGCGTTCGCAAGCCCCGGAAATGTAGAAATCACTATGATATTTCCTGAATAATCGACCTTTTTTATCGACTCTATCAGTGCGGAATTAAACTTGAAGCTGCCGGCGTTTTCCTCCGGCTTGGGAAGCATGTACTTGTATGTTCCATGCCCCGTCGGGACCTTTGAGAGCTTGAGCTCCTTTATATCGCGGGACACGGTCGCCTGAGTGACCTTATAGCCCTCGCGGTGCAGCAACTTTATAAGCTCCTCCTGCGTTTCTATCTCGCAGTGCTCGACAAGGCTGATTATCTTTTCCTGTCGTCCGGTCTTCATTATTATCACACATACCTTTCCATGTCGTTATATTACGCTCATTTTACGTCGGAAGGTGCCGTAGAACGAGTCCTCTCTAAGTCTTACGATCCCGGCGGATCTGTCCGCGCGCGTGATACGCACAGATTCACCGCGTGCGAGCTTGATGTTGACTCTGCCGTCAACGGTAAGGAACAGTGCAGGCTCGCGCTGGCATACGTTGACTATCTCAAGCTTTGCGCTGTCGGGAAAAACTATCGGCTTTGCACAGACAGAATGTGCGCATATCGGCGTAATGCATATGCCGCCAAGACGCGGGTCGAGCACCGGTCCGCCGGCGGAAAGCGAATATGCCGTTGAACCGGTAGGAGTGGCGGCAATAAGTCCGTCCGCGCGGTACGAAGCCACTGTCCTGCCGCCCTCGCGCAGTTCGATATCCACGATACGCGCTACGGCTCCGTTTGACACCACGGCATCATTGAGCGCACGCGCTATATATAATCTGCGCCGCTCGCCGTTTTCGGGACGTCCCATGACCTCAACATTCAGCATAGAATGCTTTTCAACAGTGTATCCGCCGCTGTACAGGCGGTCGATCAGGTCAAGCTCATCAAGCTCAAGCTCGCAAAGAAAGCCGAGCCTGCCCTTATTTACTCCGAGCACGGGGATATTGCGCGCTGCCGCACGCCGCGCAGCCTCAAGCACCGAGCCGTCGCCGCCTATCACGGTTACAAGCTCCGCGCACTCGTAAAGCGTGTGCGCCGCCACATATCGCGGCGTAAGTCCTGCGGCTTCAAAACCGCACTTGCCGCGCGCCGAAAGGTCGAGCATGAGCGAAACTCCGTGAGCGGAAAATGCGCTTGCAACGGTACGCGCTGCCTCGGCTTTTTCGGATATATTGAAATTTGTTACCAATGCAACCCTTGAAAACTGCACCGCATCCTCCATTGCACATCGCGCCATCGGCGCGGATAATTCTTATTTGCCGGTCGCGGCACGGCGGAAATGAGCAAGATACTCGGTATTTCCGTCGCCGCCCTGTATCGGCGAAGTCATGACGCCGCAGCACTTAAGTCCAACGGCGTCCGCGGCGGTGCGGACAGCTGTAACGGCGCGCTCGCGCGCCGCAGCCGAGCGGCCGATGCCGCCCTTGCCTACGTCCGCCCTGCCCACCTCAAACTGAGGTTTTATAAGGCTCACAA
>CATYWI010000273.1 GCA_958414155.1 uncultured Anaerotruncus sp.
GACAGCGGCATCATCGAAAGGCTGATATTTGTGACATTGTTCAATATCAGCACTCCGCCGATTATAGCGGTAAGAACATAAAGAATGTTACCTATGTTCATGATGACCGGTCCAAGCATGCTTGCATAAGTGTGGGCGCGGCGGCTGTCGTCATTGAGCGCGCTGTTGATCTTGTCGAAATCATCCTCGCTCTGTTTTTCGTGGCAGAAAACTTTGACGACCTTCATTCCGTTCATCATTTCCTGAATAAAGCCCTCGGCTTTACCCATGGATTCCTGCTGCTTGACAAAATACTTTGCCGATCCGCCGCCGACCTTTTTCGATATCATCACCATCAGAACAACGCCGAGGATAACAAGCATCGTCAGCCACAGGCAGAAATACATCATTATAATAAACACCGTGAGCACTATGACGCCGGATGATATCATCTGCGGAAGCGAGGAAGAAACCAGTTCGCGCAGCGTATCAATATCGTTTGTATAATAGCTCATTATGTCGCCGTGCTTGTGGGTATCGAAATACTTTATTGGCAAGCGCTGCATACCGTTGAACATCTTGGTGCGGAGCTTGGAGAGAAATCCCTGCGTGATATATGCCATAAGCTGTGTGTATGCAAACACAGCGATTATAGAAATCAGGTAGAAGCACACAAGAAGCATTACCTTGGGTATGATGACGGCGCGAGCCGCCTCCCAATCACCCGAAACAGTATATTCACCGACTATTTCAATGACCTGCTGCAGAAACAATGCGGGTATTGACGACACGATCGCGGAAAACACTATACAGATTGCGGTGATTATTACGAGTGCGGGATAGCTGTCGTAAAGAAGCTTTATCACACGTCCGAGAACGCGGGGATCGACCTTGGGCTTTTGAATCATTCCGACGTCTTTTGCCGCCGTTTTTTTATCATTCTTCATCCTTGCCGCCTCCTCTCGTCTGCTGATCGTAAATATCGCGGTAGATGTCACAGCGCGCCATAAGCTCGTCATGCGTACCGGCATCGCAGATGCTGCCTCCGTCCATAACAACTATAAGATTCGCTTCCATAACAGAAGCAACGCGCTGTGCGATTATTATCTTTGTTGTTTCCGGGATATACTGCTTGAAGCCCATGCGGATGAGCGCATCCGTTTTCATGTCAACGGCACTCGTTGAGTCGTCAAGGATGAGTATTTTAGGCTTTTTGAGAAGTGCACGCGCAATGCAAAGACGCTGCTTCTGACCGCCGGAAACATTGGCTCCTCCCTGCTTTATGCGGGTCTCGTAGCCGTCCGGGAACTGACTTATAAACTCGTCAGCCTGCGAAAGACGGCACGCCTCGCGCAACTCCTCGTCGGTTGCATTTTCATTGCCCCATCTGAGGTTTTCACTGATCGTACCGGCGAAAAGCAGGTTCTTCTGAAGCACCATTGCGACCTGGTCGCGGAGCGTTTCGATGTCGTAGTCACGCACATCAACATCACCGACCCTGACGCATCCTTCGCTCACATCGTAAAGACGCGGTATGAGCTGAACGAGCGTCGATTTGCCCGAGCCGGTCCCTCCGAGAATACCGACTGTCTGCCCGGACTTTATATGAAGGTCGATTTTGTCAAGAGCATTCTTCTCGGCTTTTTCGGAATATTTAAATGATACTCCGCTGAAGTCGATATTGCCGTTTTTTACCTCGGTCACAGGGTTTTCAGGGTTATTGAGTGATGAGCTTTCACTCAGGACCTCATAAATACGGTGTGCCGACTCCGCAGAGAGGGTGAGCATTACGCACACCATAGCCACCATCATGAGCGAGGAGAGTATCTGAAAACCGTAGGTGAGCATCGCGGAGAGCTGACCGACATTGATATATGTGCCGTTGCTTCCGATTATCAGCTTTGAACCGATATAAAGCACAAATGCCATATTGAAGTAAAGACAAAGCTGCATGAGCGGCGAGTTGAGAGCCACGATACGCTCGGCGTGAGTAAAATCCTTGCGTATATCCTCGGATGCACGGGTGAATTTTTCCTGTTCATATTCCTCGCGCACAAAGCTCTTTACGGCGCGCATTGCAGATACGTTTTCCTCTATCGACTCATTAAGCTTATCGTATTTGCGAAAAACGCTTCTGAAAGCAGGCATGGCATTTTTCGCTACAAGGAACAGTCCGACTGCAAGCACCGGAACAACAATGACGAACATCGTTGAAAGGGTTCCGCCCATAATGTAAGCCATAATTATTGAGAATATAAGCATGAGCGGGCAGCGTATCGCCATACGGATGATTATCATAAATGCCATCTGCACATATCCCACATCTGTCGTCATACGTGTAACAAGAGAAGATGAGGAAAAACGGTCGATATTGGCAAAAGAATATTTTACGATACAGTCATACATATCGTGGCGCAGATTTTTTGCAAATCCCGAGCCGGCTTTTGCCGCCGTTATCGCAGCGCATGTACCGAAAATAAGCGAGGCGCACGCCAGAGCAGCAAGTATAAGTCCGTCCTTGATTATACTTTCAAGAACGACTCCGTAATCATTCAGATTGTTGATAAGATTTGCAATGCGGTACGGGATAAGGCATTCGATCACAGCCTCGCCGAGTATAAACAGCGGCGTCAGCCATGTCGCAAGCCTGTATTCACGCACGCATGCGTAAAGTCGTTTTATCATGAATACCTTAATACCTTCCTTTCCTTTTAGCTTTTTGAGTAACTTGACTATTATATCACAATACAAAAAATATTGCAACCAAAAAGATTTGTTTTACAGATGAATTTTTTGACCGTATCGAAAAAAGCAATTGTATCATGTCGCTGGTCAGCGGAATATGCTGTTATCGGGCGA
>CATYWI010000274.1 GCA_958414155.1 uncultured Anaerotruncus sp.
GCGCGATTCGCGTTTGCCGGGCAGAAATCCTACCCATTCAAGCTCCCAGTTTTCGGCATGGTGATCGCCGTGGTTCTTTATGTGATCCCATACGCCGAAGGCGACCTTGAGAAGCTCGTCGCGTATCCATTCGGCATCGTGGAGCGAGTCGTTTTCACCGCCAAGCTCTATCCACCAGAAGTTTCCCTTGGAGGTGCCGAGTTCATGTGTGCGCGTGCAACTTGATGTATGCTTTATTTCGATACCCGAAATGCTTGCGCCCTCGGCAAGAAGCTGTTCCTCAGTCTTTTCACCGGGGACCGGCTTCTCATCATCGGGCAGTGAGAATCTTTTTTTGCCCTTGCCGACAAAATCCGCGTCCTCCGGGTATACGTATGCCCATTCGGGCGGGATGAATTCTACCGGATGGTCGGTCTCGCGCGCCTGCAGAAGACATGACATACCCATTGTCTTGCGGTCTGCAACGGCGGGACCTATTGACTCGCCGTACTCGCCGTGTCCCTCGCGGCCAACGCGCCATTCCGCGCCGGTGAGAGTTGCAAGGACCGAGTCGCCCGAGCAGTCGGAAAAATATTTTGCCATTACGGTGTGCCATGTATAAGTGGTGAGCTGCCAGCCGGTGACCGAACGCACGCGCACGGCGCCGTCGGGCATCGTCTCGGTTTCCGCGTCAACGCATGAGCAGTTGAGCAGCAGCTCGATGTTCGGCTCCTCCATCACCTTGCCCCACATAACGCTGTCCCATACAGAGTAGCAAAGAGTGGGGTTGCGGTAGATGTTTTCCTCTTCAAGCTCCGAGATAATGCCGGTCTCGCGGTTGTGAAGTCCCTTGGCGCCGCGTACCCACATGCGTATCTCGCTTGAAGCGTTTCCGCCGAGTACCGGTCTGTCCTGCATAAGCAGGACCTTTACGCCGCGGCGTGCCGCGCACAGCGCAGCCGAGATCCCGGTAAGACCGCCGCCGATAATACAAAGCTCGGCTGTGTGGTCAATGCGGCGCATGCCTGATGTTTTTACTAACAGTGAAGAATTGTTCATGATCGTGATCCTGTCCTTTCGTGAGCTGCCATCATTCCATTATGAATGTGACCTTGGTGTAAAATTCGCGGCGCTCATGCATCATATCGAGCGCGCGGTTGCATTCGGAAAGCGGGAAGCGGTGAGTTATAAGCTCCTCGTATTTTATCTCGCCGGATGCCATTGCCGCAACGGTGGCGGACCAGTCGTTAACGGTCTGATTGTAGGAGGAGTTCCAGGTGCCGCGCAGTATAAGCTCTTTGCGCAGAAGCTGAGAATAAACGCTCTGCTTTATCGTCATGTCGCGCGCGGGGTTGCCCATAAGGACTATTCTGCCGTGAGCCTTGAGAGCGGATATCGCGTCGCACAGCGCCGGTGCGGCTCCGGTGCCCTCAAGTGCGCAGTCGCAGGGACCGTCCTTCCGGGGATCATACGGCTCAAAGCCGAATTTTTTGGCAAATGCCAGCTTTTCTTCGCTTATATCGACAACGCGGACGCAGGCAGCGCCGGCACGGCGTGCCCACTGTGCGGCGATAAGTCCGATGGGACCGGCTCCCCAGACTACGCAAAGGTCGCCAAGCTCAACACCGAGGCGGCGTATCGCGGCGCGTCCGACGGCTCCGGGCTCGCAAAGGGAGGCGCAGGCGTAGCTGAGATCGTCGGGAGTGATGACAAGGTTGCGCTTGTCAACGGCTATGTATTCGGCAAATCCGCCGTCGCGGCGTGAGCCGTAATAATCGTAATTCTTGCAGTTGGCGTATTCGCCGACCTCACATGAGGAGCACTTGCGGCAGGGAAGAAGCGGAAATACCGCCGCGCGCTTACCGACAAGTTCGGGGTCTCCGTCAACGATAAGTCCCGCAAACTCATGGCCGGGGATAGTCGGGAAATGATATGTGCCTTTTTCGAACACGCGCGGGATATCCGAACCGCATACGCCCGCCGCCATGATTTTCATGAGTACCTCTCCCTCGTGCACCTCGGGCACAGGGACCTTTTCATACCTGAGATCGCCGACTGCGTGAAGCACGGCGGCGTTCATCATTTTTTCCATGATAAAATACCAGACCTTTCTTTTTGTAAAAGCGAAATTATACAGATTAATTATATCACAACTCGGTAGGTAAGACAATAGAATAATAAAAAAAACTCCCCGTTGGCTGATTTTTTAGCCAACGGGGAAGTGGCGGATCAGTTAAGATCGAGCTCTTCGAATTTTTTTACCGAAACGGTGCGCGTTACAGTGAAGGAGATGATATAAAACACAAGTCCCGCTCCGGCGAATATCAGCTTTTGCAGGATAAAGTCGGGGTCCGGCGTGTCAAGCATATCGCGGAAAAATGGGATTGCATATATTGATATAACGTCGAATGCAACGATAAGGAACATCACCGTGCTTGCCACGGCAAAGGATACGCCCACACGGTTCGTATTTCCGTAATACATGATGAAGAATACAAGATTGAACACGCCGTATGCTATAAAGCCCCATCCGATAAGGGCAAGGTTGGGGTCGATGCCCGCTGCATTGGCGTGATACGGTATCACCGATACCATCACTGCCGTCAGGGTAAGGCTTATCAACTCTATGATCGCCGCAAACGATATGCGGGCGGTGACTATATCGCGCTTTGCGACCGGCAGACAAAGCGAAAAGGCTATGTCGCGGTTCTCACGCCCGAGCAGGCAGGTGAAGAATATACTTAGCGTAACGTAAAAGAAGCTCACGGGATACGGATAGTTCGGTATCGTTACCATGGCGGCGGTAAGCAGCATCAGCGGTACCGTAGGATGCATGGCAAGGCGGAAGTCCTTTT
>CATYWI010000275.1 GCA_958414155.1 uncultured Anaerotruncus sp.
CTGATTTTTTTCTTTATGTTTTTCCTCTGTCGGAGGTCAGTCGTTGTCGTCCGTCGCCGAAAGCCCGAAGTTGCGTACAAGTCCGTCGGAATCGCGCCAGTTTTCCTTCACCTTTACCCAAAGGTCGAGAAATACCTTTTTGCCGAACACCTTTTCCAGCTCCTCGCGCGCGTATGTTCCGACCATTTTGAGCTGCTCGCCGTTCTTACCTACGATTATACGCTTGTGCGTTGCCTTTTCGCAGAATATCTCGGCGCGTATGCGCACAAGTCCGCGTGTTTCGGTAAATTCCTCTATGACCACCGCAACGCCGTGCGGCACCTCGCGGTCAAGCGTGCGCAGCAGCTTTTCGCGGATTATCTCGGAGGCGTACTGGCGGGAAGGCTGATCGGTGCTGATATCGTCAGGATAATACCAGTCCGACTCGGTAAGAAAACGGGACAGCTCGTCCACGACCTCACCGACGGCGCGTCCGTTTTTCGCACTTATGGGAACTACCGCCTCAAAATCATGCGCGGCGGCATATTCCGCTATCGTTTTTGCAATGACCTCGCGCCGGTAAAGATCCACCTTGTTGAGAGCCAGCACGCAGGGCACGCCGCTTGTCTCAAGGTAGGAGATAACGTCGCGTTCCACCTGCGATATCTCCTTTCCGGCGTCCGCAACGAGAAGCACACAGTCCCCGTCCTGCATCGCATCGCGCGCGCTCTTGACCATTGCATCCCCAAGCTTGTTCTGGGGACGGTGTATACCGGGAGTGTCAAGGAAAACATACTGGTCGTCGCCTACCGTGTGGATACCCACTATCTTCCCGCGCGTCGTCTGAGGCTTGCTCGATACTATCGCCACCTTCTCGCCGAGGATGCGGTTCATGAGCGTGGATTTGCCCACATTCGGTCTTCCCACTATCGAAATAAATGCCGTTCTCTTCATCTGACTGTCCTCTCCCGTTTTACTCACGGACTTCAAGTCCGAGTATTTTCATTATATCGCGCTGACGGCGGCGCATATCCGCCTCGTCAGCCTCGCCGCGCTCATGGTCGTAGCCCATAAGATGCAGTGCGGAATGCACGCACAAAAACGCCGCCTCGCGCTCAAAGGAATGCCCGTAAAGTTCGGACTGCGCACGTGCGCGCTCAAGAGACAGCACCACGTCGCCAAGCTGATATCTCTCACCGTCAAAGGCGGACTCAATGTCGCCGCCGTCAAAAAGCGGGAATGACAGCACATCGGTCGCGCGGTCTATACCGCGGTATTCGCGGTTGTATTTTCTGATACCGGCATCGGATACAAAGGTCACCGAGACCTCGGCATCCCCGTCCACACCCTCATATTCGAATGCCGCCGTAAGCGCGCGCCTTACCAGCTTGCGCAGTGCATCGTCCACCTTTTCCTTGCGCTGACGATTGCAAAAATCAATATAAAGCTCCATTGTCCTTCTCCTTCTTACCGCTCGCTCTGGTTTTTGCCCTTCTGAGCTGCGGGACGGTGGTATTTTTTCGGCGTTTGACCGTCGCGCCTTGCGCCGCGGCGCTCCGCCTCGCGGCGTGTGTTCTCACGCTCGTATTTATCATAGGCGAGGATTATCTTCTGCACCAGCTTGTGCCGCACGACATCCCTCTCGGTAAAGCGATGGATGTTTATATCCTCAATACCGTCAAGGATGTGCACCGCCGCCCAAAGCCCGCTTTTTTGTCCGTCGGGAAGATCCGTTTGCGTCAGATCGCCCGTAACGACAGCCTTTGAGCCGTTGCCAAGACGCGTGAGGAACATCTTCATCTGTTCAAATGTGGCATTTTGCGCCTCGTCGAGTATGATAAAGGAATCGTCAAGCGTTCTGCCGCGCATATATGCGAGAGGCGCGACCTCTATCACCTGCTTCTCAACACAGCGCTGATAATTCTCCGCTCCCATCATTTCAAAAAGCGCATCGTAAAGCGGACGCAGATAGGGGTCTATCTTGCTTTGAAGGTCGCCGGGAAGAAAGCCGAGCTTTTCGCCCGCCTCTATCGCGGGGCGTGTAAGGATTATCCTGCTAACCTGCTTTTCGCGCAGTGCCTTTACCGCCATTGCCACGGCAAGAAAGGTTTTGCCCGTGCCTGCGGGACCAACGCCGAGAACGATCGTGTTCTTCCTTATCGACTCCACATACTGCCGCTGACCTACCGTTTTGGGCTTTACCGGCTTGCCCTTGGAGGTGAGGCAGATGCAGTTTTCATCAAACGCGGCAAGCTCTGCGCCGCGTCCGTCTCTGACCATGGACGAAACATAAAGCACCGTCTGTTCGCTTACGGCTCCCATACCCGATGCGCTCCTGCGCAGCGCCTCCACGGCTTCGGCTGCGCCCTCTACAGCCTCGTGCGAGTCGCCGCTTATGATGAGAGCATCGCCGTCGCCGCTGTCTGAGGCGCGGTTGTGTACGGTCACGCCGAAGGTGTCCTCAACTATTTTCATATTGGCGTCAAATGCGCCGAAAAGCCTTGCGGTCTCCGCCGCCGAGCCTGTGTATACTGTTTTCTGTTCTTTCTGTTCCATATCTTTTCCGAATTTTACGCTTCCGCGGCACTGCGTGCGCGAAAATATTTTTCCGAGTATATTATATCACAACATATCCGTTTTGTCACGTGTTTTTGACAAATTGCAGTATCATTCGTTCGTCCCTCCCGTGATTCCGAAGCTGAACCCCGACTTTTTTGCAATGTTCCGCACTGCTACCAGCTCGCACTCTATGCGGTATGCATCCTCGTCCGCCCGCCGCACCACAGTGCGGCGCACGGGATAAGCGCCGCCCTGCAACGCATCGGCAATGCGACGCGAGAGCACGAAC
>CATYWI010000276.1 GCA_958414155.1 uncultured Anaerotruncus sp.
TTCGAAGCTCTTCGGCGTGATGCGCTTCGGATCGATGTCATGCCAGATGTTCATAGGTACCTCCGGGATTGTTTGTTTTATTTTACGTATTCAAATTCGAAATCGTATATCGATACGGTGCAGCCGTCAGTGCAGCCGCATGCTTCAAGCTCGTCAAAAACACCGCTGCGGCGCAGTACCTTCTGGAAGAAGTTCAGCGATTCGTAGTCGCTGAAGTTTATCTGCCCCATAAGGTTGAACAGCCATTCGCCCTCAACGTAGAAGGTGTCGTTTTCGCGTCTTATGGTCGTTTCGCGTCCGCCGCCGACATATGCATCCTCCGGCTCGTACTCGCGCTCGTACACCTTTATGGGCGGCAGCTTGGCAAGCTCGCGCACCGTGAGGCGGATAAGTTCGTCCACGCCCTCGCCGGTAACGGCGGAGATGTATACGAGCGGGCAGCCGAGAGCGGCAACGTACTGTTCGAAAGCGGGAATGTCCACGCGCTCGCGGTCAAGCGCGTCGATCTTGTTGGCAACGATTATCTGCGGACGCCCGGCAAGCTCGGGACTGTACCGTTCCAGCTCGCCGTTTATTATTTTTATGTCCTCAACAGGATCGCGGTATTCGGTCGCGGCGATGTCCACCACGTGCAAAAGCAGGCGGCAGCGGTCAACATGGCGCAAAAATGCGTGCCCGAGTCCTGCGCCCTCAGCCGCGCCCTCTATAAGTCCGGGGATATCTGCGGCAACAAAGCCTGCGCCCTCGCCCGCAGGTGCGGGAACGACTCCGAGCATGGGGGAGAGCGTTGTAAAATGATAGTCGGCTACCTTGGGGCGTGCCGCGCTTATGCGGGCGAGGAGCGATGATTTGCCAACGCTCGGATATCCGATAAGTCCGACATCCGCCAGCATTTTCAGCTCAAGCACGACCTCGCGCTCTTCACCGCGCGAGCCGTTTTTGGCAAACATGGGGACCTGTCTTGTGGGCGTGGCAAAGTGACGGTTCCCCCAGCCGCCGCGTCCGCCGTGGCAAAGCACAAAGTCCGCTCCGCCGTCCTCTGACATATCGTGGATTATCTTTTCAGTCTCCGGGTCGCGCAAAAGCGTTCCGGGCGGCACGGGGATAAAAAGATCGTCCGCGCTCTCGCCGTGGAACTTTCGCCCGGAGCCGTCTCCGCCGTTCTGCGCAACGAATTTGCGCTTGTAGCGGAAGGCAAGCAGGGTGTTGCTTCCGGGATCGACGCGAAAGACGATGCTCCCGCCCTTTCCGCCGTCTCCGCCGTCGGGACCGCCGTGCGAGACGTATTTTTCACGTCTGAAGGAAACGGCGCCGTTGCCGCCGTTTCCGGCTTTTACGTAGATTTTTATTCTGTCAATAAACATATGGGTTTCCTCTTGGAATCACTGCGCGTCGTCGCCCTTTTCGCGGATTATAAGCTTTATGGGCGTTCCGGCAAAGCCGAAGGTGTCGCGCAGGCAGTTTTCGATATATCTCTGATAGGAGAAGTGGAACAGCTCGGCGCTGTTGCAGAAGATAACAAATGTCGGCGGTGCGACCGAGGTCTGCGTCATATAGTAAATGCGCAGGCGCTTGCCCTTGTCCGTGGGCGGCTGAACGCGCGTCACAGCCTCGCGCAGTACGTCGTTGAGCATTCCGGTGGATATGCGCATGACGGATGATGAGTACACCGCATTTATCTGACCGAACAGGTTGGTGATGCGCTGTCCCGTGAGAGCCGAGACATACATTATCGGCGCGTAGGTCATGTACGAGAGCGCTATGCGGATCTTGTTGTCGAAATCGCGCACGGTCGAGTTGTCCTTGTTGGCGATAGAGTCCCATTTGTTGACCACTATCACGGATGCCTTGCCCGCCTCGTGAGCAATGCCGGCGATCTTCTCGTCCTGCTCGGTGATGCCCTCGCCCGCGTCTATCATGATAAGGCATACGTCGGCGCGCTCCACTGCTGTGTGCGCGCGGAGGACCGAATATTTTTCAACGCTGTCCTTTATTTTCGCGCTGCGGCGGATGCCCGCAGTGTCGATAAAGGTGTAGGTGCCGAAGCTGTTTACCACGCGGGTGTCTATCGCGTCGCGCGTCGTTCCGGGAATATTGGAAACGATCATACGCTCCGCGCCCGAGATGCGGTTGACGAGAGAGGATTTTCCCGCATTAGGCTTTCCTATCACAGCAACCTTTATGCCCTCGTCGGGGTCCTCGCCCGCTTCTCCCTCGGGCAGAAGCGCATATATCTCGTCAAGCAGGTCGCCGGTGCCGGTGCCGTGCACCGAGGAAAGTGCTACAAGCTCGCTGTCGAATCCGAATTCATAGAACTCGTAAAACTCGGGCGGCGTCGCGCCTACGCTGTCGCATTTGTTTACCGCAACGACCACCGGCTTGCGGCTTTTTTTCAGCATAACGGCTATTTCGCGGTCGTCGGCGGTGGGACCTGTGCGTACATCGCAGAGAAACACTATCACGTCCGCGGTGTCTATGGCTATCTCAGCCTGCATGCGCATATGCGCAAGGATAACGTCATCTGTCTTGGGTTCAATGCCGCCGGTGTCGATAACGGTCATTTTTACGCCGCGCCATTCGGTCTCGCCGTATATACGGTCGCGGGTCACGCCGGGGGTGTCCTCAACTATCGCGCGGCGCTCGCCTATCAGCTTGTTGAAAAGCGTGCTTTTGCCCACATTGGGTCTTCCTACTATTGCAATTACGGGTTTTGACATTTTATGCTCCGTTTTTTTATTTGGTCGGACTCATCGAAAGATAAGCGTTTACATCGGCAAGCGGGATCGAAAATTCCGCAAAGCCGCCGAGGTTGCGATTCAGCTCTAT
>CATYWI010000277.1 GCA_958414155.1 uncultured Anaerotruncus sp.
ACCGTAACGGCGACCTCGGAATATCCCGCCGCATCAAGCGTTTTGATTATGCTTTCCGCGCCGCGGCTGTTGGGCGAGCATTCCTGAAGACCGAAAACATCGGGAGCAAGAGATATAAGTATCTCGGCGGCGAGCTGATTGCGCTCGCGCGTGGGGTATTTGGAGGTATCGCAGTTGCCGAGGATGTTGTAGAACATCACGCGGTAGCTGCCGCCGCGGGTGGAAAGAAGCTCCGCGTCCTTTTCGGTCGTTCCGCTTCCCGACTTGGCGACCGACGCGTCGATATTTATCTCGGCGCCCTTGATGACCTCGTTGTCAAAATAATCGCACACGGTCTCGTAGCCGAGCATTCCGTCGGCGCTTATGTAAAGGTTGCCGCCCTCCAGCTTTACGCTGTATGAGCCGGCCGCCGCGCCGCTGAGGTCCTCGCCGCCGTGAGCGGTCTTGCCCACGATTATCTCATTGGCTGTCACGACTGAGCTGTCGCCGACTATCGGCAGGAGGTAACCGGCACGGTAGGCGATGAGATAGCGTATCACGAGTGCTGTGCGGCGTGCCGAGTAGGGACCGGCTTCGGGATAAACTATGCGGTAGTCGGTTATCGGCGTGCCGTTGATATTGAAGCTCTTTACCACGTAATCGGCATTCTGGATGTAGGTGTGCGAGTTTTCCGCACTCATTACCACTTTGGGATTTGTGGGGTTTTCAACGATCTGAGTAAGTATCACCATGTCAATAAAGTATGTGGCGGCTTTCTTTATCATAGTTTCCTCGCGCGCGCCTATTATGATCTTTTTGCCCGCAACGGTAGCGGTGTAGTCTTTGTAGCGGAGGTCGGCGGTCTTCTCCGACGATTCCGGACGGTTGGTCATGCCGACGAGTATTTCGTACGAATCTGCGTACTCGGCAAGCGGACGCTCCGCGTCGGATACTGCCGTAAATGTAATGGGTGAGAAGCGGCTCAGCTCGCGCGCTATCTGCTCGGCATACTTCTGAGCCTCTGACGAGCCGGAGGCGTACACCACGCTGAATTCGCTTTTGCCGTCGGCAAATATCGTAAGCTCATCCGATACAGGCCCGGCTGTCGTATCCGGAGCCGCTGTCGTCGTGTCGCCGGTCGTGTCGTCCGGCTTTTCCTTGCCGCAGGCGGCAAGCAGGAGGCCCGAGGCAAGCATTACGACTGCAAGCAAGAGGGAGATATATTTTGTTTTCTTCATGTCCTGTTCTCCTTATTTATTGGGATATGTCGAAATCAACAAGCACAGGGCAGTGGTCGGCGGAGATAAGGGTGTATTCAAGCGTCATTATCTTGAAAAGATTTACGGTCACGTTATCGCCGTTATAAAGAAGAGCGTGGTCTATCGCGTTGTCGTAGGTGCTGGTGGGCATGAAAAGCTTGAGGTAAAGACCGACGGTCGTGTCATATTCGGGATATGTATGCCACGAACTGAGATTATCGGCTTCCTTGGCGAGCTTCTGCATATCCTTCATGCCGCCCTTCAGCATGTTCTGATAGGGAACAGTTGCTACCTTGCAGTTAAGGTCTCCGCCGGAGATTATCGGGCAGTTGTATTTTTCTTTTATCTGTACATTCAGCGCAAGTATCTGCTCGGCGTCCTTGATCCTTGACGGCTCGGCATCCGACTTCCACGCAAAGTGTGTGGACATAACGGCAAAGCGCTTGCCGTTGCCGAGGTCTTCGAACACGCCCCAGGTTATCGACTTTGACTTGTCGTTCGCGCCGTCGTCGTAAAGGTGATAGCCGCAGTCTATGACCCTGAATTTATTCTTGTTGTAAAGCAGGGGGGTGTAGTTCGTCTTGTTGGAGTTGTTGGGCGTTACGCTGACCTCAATGTAACCTGCGCTTGCAAGCGTGGTGATAAGGCTGTCACCGCCGCGCACGTCGGGGCTGCATTCCTGAATACCGAAAACGTCGGGCGTGAGAGCTATCAGCGACTCGGCGGCGGTCTGGTTGCGCTGAGGGTGAGGGTAGAGCGTTTTGTCGCAGCCGCCGAGGACGTTGAAGAACATCACGCGGTATTCGCCGCTGTGCTCGACATATTTTGCCTCCTCCTCGGGAGCGCCTTCACCGGACAGCGTGAAATCGGCTCCTATCTCCACCTGCTCGCCCACAAAGAGCGTGTCGGTAAAGTAATTGTTGAGGTTCATGTAGCCGAAAAGGTTCACGGCTCCGAAGCAGAGCTTTCCGCCATCGACCTTGGCGCTGTATGCGCCGAGAGCGCCGGAGGACATTTCGATACCGCCGCGCGTCGTCTTGCCGATAATGATCTCATGCTCGGTCGCGGCTTTTTTGTCGCTCACAACGGGCAGAGCGATACCGGCCTTGTCGCTGAGGTAGGAGGAAAGCAGTATGGCGGTGCGCTTGGCGGAGAAGGGACCCGCCGCGGGATAAACTATCGAATATTTCGAAATGTCGGCTCCGAGTATGGTGCAGCTCTTCAGACGGTAGTTAGAAATGGAGCGGCGCGAATCCTCCGGCTTCATCACGAGCGTGTCTGCCTGCCCGGAGGCTACCTGGGTCAGCAGCACCGAGTCGATGAATGCCTCAACGGCACGTGTCACCGTCTGGTCGTTCGGGCCGTTGAGCACAATCTTGTTGCCGTCAATGACCATGGCGTAGTCCTTGGACTTCAGTCCCTCTATCGCCTTTGCCGACTGCGCGCGGTCGGTACTGCCGATAAGGATCTCGCATGCATCGTCATTCTCTTTTACGAGCGCATCGATGTCATACACGCATGATACGCCGGTGAATCTTTCGATGTTCTTTGCGAGGTCCGATGCCGACTTTATCACAGTTTCGCT
>CATYWI010000278.1 GCA_958414155.1 uncultured Anaerotruncus sp.
GCGCACAAAAAAATCACGGACCGCCTTTTTGCCTCAAAAAAGCTCAAGCACCACGCCCGACAGCACATTTTTTCGCTCATATGTGAAATTTTATTTATCTAATGCGATACAGCTTCCGTGCCGTAAAGCAAAAAATTCAGAATCACGACCGCCGCAGCACCGCGGCGCGTCTGTTTAACTCTAATATTATATACTCTTTTTTTCTTTTTGTCAAGAGTGCGTGATATGCCACAGAATGATCCCGGCAAGAACGGCGGCAGCGCCTATCAGAAATCCGGTCATGAACGGCGCGATGCGGCGTCTGCGTACCGGCTTTTTCCCGTTTGCGGCTGTCCGCGGGACGGATCTTGCGCCTGTCGCTTCTCTCATCCTCAGCTTTTCGGCTTCGGCGACGATCCTTTCCGCCTCCGCGAGCATATCCGCTTCCCCGGCGTCATCTTCAGTATGATCGGCACGAAGCACAAAATATGCGCATTCGAAAATTCCCTTCCCCAACCCCTGAAGATTTGGCAGAAAAATGATCTGCCTTTTTGTTCCTTTGACCATCGGTCTTCCTCACTTTCCGAGCAAAATGCGGCGACGCGTGCCGCTGTCTTCCTGCTATTATTTACCTCATTTCAGGAGCCGCATTCAGCAAAAAACGATCTTACAAGCAGGCATGACAAAAAAATGCAAAGGATCATTACGAGCACGGCGGCAGGATATGTGTGGCGGGTGCGACGCACCCCGACCGATGAAAAATACACTGCGGTAACATATGCCAGTGTGTCTGAGCTGCCCATTATCACGGCGGCGCACAGCGCCGGGAAGCTGTCGGCTCCGAGATCGGTCGTAAGTGCCGCAAAAACAGCCGCTGAGGCGCTTCCGGACACAGGACGTGTCATTATGAGTGGCAATATTTCAGATGGCACACCGAGCATTTCCGCAAGCGGTGCAAATGCTGTCGCGAGCGCATCCGCCAGTCCGGATGCGGAAAAAAGCGAAACTGTCATGTTCAGCAGCACCAGCATCGGGAGAAGGGATACCGCGCTTTCGAACCCGCGCCGCGCACCGGCGGCAAAGATGCCGGTCCCATCTCCTCCCGACAGCCGCGGAAACAGCATAATGACCGCCGCAATAAGCACAACTGCCGGCACGGCGATCCCGGACACAAGCTCCAGCATCCCCATCTGCCCTTACCTCGTCTGTGACATTTCCGGGCGGCTCTGCAGTGCGGCTCGCCGCGGCTCGCGAGCCGCGTGTGCGCGCGGAAGCGCCATGCACCGCGCAAGTACAACAGCCATAGTCGCACATACAGCCGAGCATATCCACACAGCAGGCACAACAAGAAACGGCTGCGAGGCGCCAGCAGCGCGCCTTAGCGCGCATACCGTTGTAGGTATCAGCGAGACCGATGATGTATTCAGCACGGCAAGCGTTATCATGTCATCGCTTGCAGTATCGTTCGGAATGCCAAGTTCCTCAGCCCTTTTGGCGAGCTTTTTCATTGCCGCAAGTGCATACGGAGTCGCGGCATTGCCGATACCGAGAATGTTGGCACTTATGTTGGCAGCTATCTCCTCGGTAGCGCATCCCGACTGGTACGCATCCGGAAAAATAATGCGCAAAAGCGGTGAAATAAAACGCGCCAGCCTGCGCATTGCTCCGGCGCGGCTGAGAAGTTCCATGATCCCGCACCAAAGACACATGGAACCGCACAGTGTGAGCGTCAGACTGACCGCCCCGGAAGCGCCGTCTAAGACCGCCGCCGAAAGCTCGCTCATCCTGCCGCATATAACCCCATACACGACAGAGGCGATGCATATAAGTGCCAAAACAACAGATAACATAATCATTTCCCTTTCATTGGTGCATGTATCCATATTGGATGATGTGCAAAAACAGCAGCGAATTTTTGATAATAAATTGTCAAAGCAGTCAAACGCGCATTCCGTTATTATGTTCAATTGTATTTTAATTACTTTGGTCCGCGCAAGTCGAGGCGTTTTATTGATTCAATGTAAACGCAAGTCGGATATTTTGTAAAAACGAAAAAAAGGTGTCGAATAACTGTTGACACACGCTGAAAATTGTTGTAAAATGCAATTACATTAGGGAAAGAAGGTGGCTAAAAAATGAAGTCAACAGGTATTGTCCGCAAAGTAGATGAACTGGGAAGAATCGTTCTTCCTATGGAGCTCCGCAAGATGCTCGATCTGAATGTAAAGGATCCGGTGGAAATTTTTGTGGATGACGAGAGAATCATTCTCCAGAAATATTATCCTGCCTGCATTTTCTGCGGCGACGCTGATGATGTTGTATATTACAACGGCAAGCGTATCTGCGCAAAGTGCCTTAACAATCTGAAGACGAAATATTGATCTTCTATCAAATTATATTTCTGATTTGATTCACGTATGACTGTACATATCACAGGACAGTCATTGCAATACGCAGTCGTGCCACGGTACGACTGCGTATTTTTTATCCGATATCAATAAACAAAAGGATGACGTCACACCACATAGTAAGCCGGGAATATTCCTTTCGGATAAATACCATGGCTCATGCCGTACTCTTTTCTTCCATTTTAATATATAAAGAATGTTTTCAAACCGGTGCATAGAAGTTTCCTTTGAATAACATGATCAAAAGCAACGCCAAGTCTGCCCAAGACCATATGCACCGCACTGGGCGCGGCTTTATACAAAAATACGGATCAACGAGACATGCGCCGGAATAAATTAAAAGAGCAGTAAAAACAAAAGTTTTTACTGCTCTTTTAATAGACACTCAAATTGTCCATAGAAAACCGAACAAAGGAGGAGTAGAAAGCAAGAACT
>CATYWI010000279.1 GCA_958414155.1 uncultured Anaerotruncus sp.
GATATGTACTATGTCTCCAACCTCGTCGTAATCTACAAGAAGAAATAATGGGAACATTCTTTACAGATGTCTGGGATATCCTCAGACAGTATCACAGCTTTATACTCAAGGGAGTCGGCATAACTATGCTGATATCCCTTGTCGGAACGATAGCGGGCTTTCTTATCGGTCTGCTCACCGGCATGATACGCACCGCGCCGAAGCCCAAAATCCTCGGCATGCGCATACTGCGCCGGGTGATCGATGCCATCATCACGGTTTACGTTGAGATCTTCCGCGGCACGCCTATGATGGTCCAGGCAATGGTCATATACTGGGGATACGCCTTCGCAAGCGGCGGCAACACCCTGCCCCTCATCCCCTCGGGTATCCTCATCGTTTCCATAAACACCGGCGCTTATATGGCGGAGATCGTCCGCGGCGGCATTATTTCAATAGACAAGGGTCAGTTTGAGGGCGCAAAGTCTATCGGAATGAGCCACAGCCAGACCATGCTGCATGTCATTCTGCCGCAGGTAGTGCGCAACATCCTGCCGTCGGTCAGCAACGAGTTCGTCATAAATATAAAGGACACCTCGGTGCTGAACGTTATAGGTGTTACCGAGCTTTACTACTTTGCAGGTATAATCAAGCGTCAGAATTTCCAGACCTTTCAGACCTATTTTGTGGTCTGCGTGGTATATTTCATACTTACATTCAGCGTCACCTGTCTGCTCCGCTTTATCGAAAAGAAGCTGGACGGCAAGGAAAACTACACGATCTTCGGCTCACAGAGCGACCCCAATGCCGAGATACACGTGAAAAAAGAGGAGGCGATCCCACGTGACTGAAGCAACGAACCCAATCATCCGGATAGACCACCTCAAAAAGGACTTCGGCGACCATGCGGTACTGAAGGACATAAGCCTCTCCGTAATGCGCGGCGAAGTTGTAAGCGTTATCGGCTCGTCCGGCTCAGGAAAATCGACCATGCTCCGCTGCATCAACCTGCTTGAGGTGCCCACCTCCGGCGACATTCTCTACAAGGGCAACAGCATACTGTCCCCCAAAACGGATATACGCCGCTACCGCGCCGAGGTCGGCATGGTGTTCCAGCAGTTCAACCTTTTCAACAACATGACAGCACTTGAAAACTGCGTGATAGGTCAGGTCAAGGTGCTTGGAAGAAGCCGCGATGAAGCCCGCAAATGTGCAATGGAATACCTTGAAAAGGTAGGCATGGGGCAGTACATCAACGCCAAGCCGCGTCAGCTTTCCGGCGGACAAAAGCAGCGCGTGGCAATAGCCCGCACGCTCTCGATGTCTCCCGAGGTCATTCTGTTTGACGAACCCACAAGCGCGCTCGATCCCGAAATGGTCGGCGAGGTACTCGGCGTAATGCGCCGGCTTGCCGACTCCGGATTCACGATGATAGTGGTCACACACGAAATGTCATTTGCACGCGATGTGTCAAGCCGCATTATATTCATGGACAGCGGTGTCATCTGTGAGGAAGGGACCCCCGACGAGATATTCGTCCATCCGCATGAAGCACGGACAAGAGAATTTCTTTCGAGGGTATTGTAAATACAAAACAAAAGCATACGGTCGTCGAGCCACTTGCCGGGCGACCGTATGTTTTTATTTTGATCATGATTTCCGTTGCGCAGCTTTTGATTGACAGTTCATTTACGGCGTGGTATAATAATGCTACAATATATTATAGAAAAAACACTGCAACAGGACACACTGACATGAAAGAATTTATCTTAGCATTGTTAAAGCTACTCACCAACCCGATAATTTTTATTCCTTTGGTGACCGCTCTTGCGGTATATGGAATAAAAACCGCAGTGACTCTTGTATTTTATAGCCGGAGCACGTATCACCGTGTTACGCATCTGCCATATTATTCCGTAATACTCGATACCGGAAGGTATGGCGAATATCTCACCTACAAGTATTTGCACAAATACGAACGCCAAGGCGCCCGACTGCTTTTCAACCTGTATCTGCCCAAGGGTGAAAACGAAACATCGGAGATAGACCTGTTGATGATATGCGAAAAAGGCATATTCGTTTTTGAAAGCAAAAATTACAGCGGATGGATATTCGGCGATGAGGATAAGCTGTATTGGTATCAGACCCTTCCGCGCGGAAGACACAGTAAGAAAGAACGCTTCTATAATCCTATAATGCAGAACAGCACACATATCAAATGTCTGGACAAGTGTCTGGAAAATCGTATTGATGCCGGCGTACCAATAAATTCGGTGATCGTTTTTTCGGAGAGATGTACGCTCAAAAAAGTGACCGTCCGCAACGGCATACGTGTTATCAACCGCAATGAAATTTGCGACACGGTAAATGAGCTGTGCGAAAAAAGCTCTGCCGTCTCACTGTCAGCCGAGAAGATAAACGAAATATACGATATCCTGTACCCTTATTCGCAGGTCGATGCAGACACAAAGTCACAACACATAGAAACCATACGCGCTATGACCGATAGAAATGACATTCCCGCCGTGACTTCCGAAAATTCCGATGTTGAAACCGCAGTCGCCGAGACCATTTCCGAAACTGCACCTGCCATGACCGCCGATGCCCCCGAACGACCGGCACCGTCTTCGTCAGACGAATCGGGAAATGAAGCACCGACAGTCGCCGAAAACAGCTCGGATATATGCCCTCTTTGCGGCGGCAAGCTCATAGTGCGCTCCGCAAAGCGCGGAACAAACGCAGGGCAATTGTTTTGGGGCTGCTCCAACTTTCCCCGGTGTCGATATACAAAAAAGCTGTGAGCTAAAAGGCGGTGTTAAAAAACTCAAATTGAG
>CATYWI010000280.1 GCA_958414155.1 uncultured Anaerotruncus sp.
CGATATTCAGCACGCCGTAAAGATTCATTCCGTATGCGGAAGCGGTGCATTCGACCGCCATGAACCCGGCGTATCTGCGGCTCCCGGTGAGCCACCCGACAATATTCGCCGGCGAGAATTCAAGCCGCGCCGCCGCATCTATACCGAGATACGTGACCGCCTTTGCGTCCTCAGCCGTAAGGCAGATGCGCCATACGACGTAGTAAAGTATCATTCCGACGGCGTATATCGCCGCCTGTCTGCCGATATAGAGCCACGCCTCGCCGTTCGTGCGGCGGCCCTCAAGCATTTCGCCGATGAAGTATACAACGGTCAGGACCAGTGCGAACGAAACATATGCCTGATATATCCCGCACGCCAGGCACAAAAGCACCGCCGAGACAGCCCACTGCCACGGTTTTTTGCATTCGAACGCCGAGAACAGCACTGCGAGCGCCGAAAGCAGCATGGCAAGGAAATATCCGTCCGCGGTAAAGCCGTAAAAGAAAGTCTCGGTCATTCCGGGATATGACGCGATGAGCGCGCCGCCGAGCACCACGGCGACAGGATCCTTTATTCCGAGCAGACGCACGACCACCGCGGCGGTAAGCGATATGTAAACGAGCGAGAAAAGTCACGTCACCCACGGCAGATCGAAAAAGCTGCTCGGCGCGCAGGCGAAGGAAAGGAACCACCGCCCCGACGCCACTATGTTTTGCGGGTCATAGAAGTTATAAAGCGAATCGCTGTTCGGCAGCGTGTTTGAGAACTTGTAGATATGAACGAGCAGTCCGGCTATAAAAGCCGAAAGGAACGCCCGCTTTTCCTCGCGGCTCACGCGGCTGCGGAAAAATTCAATGAATGTATTGCCCTTGCGTAGCCTCTTTTATTTTTTGTGATGTTTACCTAAGGACGCCCCCGCCTTCTCGCAAAGCGCGAACGTTCCCCACAACGTCAGCATATACACGCCGAGTATAAGAAGCCCCGGTATCAGATAAAGCAGCGGGCAGGGTATCCAATGCCAGAAAAGCTGCAGGATGCTGATATCCGCAGGGTATGTGTAGAAATAATTCGCAAACGGACACACCGTGCGGCGCAGGATGAGATTCACCGCATGCGCGCCGCCGGCAAGACAGCAAAGCGTAAGGTATATTCCGGGGAAGTCCCCAAGGCGCGGGCGGTAAATTCCGAGCGTGGCAAGGCTTATGCCGCAGATGAATATGACGATATGCGTTCCGTAAAATCCGAGCATGCGGGGCAGAAAAAGCGAGTACCCGCAAAACGCCGGCTCCGGAAACACGAGCGCCATGACCGCTCCGAGCGGAGCGACAAAAAACGAGAATCCCGTTATCGAGCGGCGCCCGGTGAGAAGTCCTATCGGGATGAGGAACATATTTATGTTGCAGAGCTGGAGGGGCAATTCGTTCCACCAGTTAAAGCGCACGATGCCGCTTATGCGGAGGAAATCCGCATCGTGAGATAGCGCGGCTTTGTAAATTAAAAAGCCTACTATGTTTGCGATGCATATCGCCACGATCACCCACCGGCGGGTCTTCTCCTCCGTGCGGGAAAGGCAGAAATACAGCAGCATAATAACAGCCGCCGCAAATACGAAAAGTCCGATGTGCACGGCGTTAAACGGTTTTATTATCATTCTTCGGTCTCCTTCTGTTGAGCACCATCACCGGCAGTGCGGCAATAAGCGCGGCGGCACATCCGGCTGCAAGATCGAGAGCCGAGTGCTGTTTTATAAAAACGGTGGAAAGGCAGATAAGGATGGCCATGGCGGCGCTCGCAACACGAAATGCCGTCATTTTTTTGAGGCGCGGGCAGGAAAACGCTGTAAGATGCACGCACAGCGCCTCATAGCAATGAAGGCTCGGGAAGACGTTCACCGGGCGGTCGGCGGCAAAGATGAAGCGGCAAAGCCAGAGAAAAGCGCCGTCTCCCGCCGCATCGGGGCGAAAATCCACCGCCGTGGGGAACGCTATGAGCACGGCGATGCACGCCCACGCGCCGCCGAAAAAGGCGGCGCACTGGCGCGGGAAATATTTTTTATCAAGGAAACATACCGCCGCAAGCATGATCGGCACGTATGCGTACCACATAAGATACGGAATTATAAATGCCGGGACGAACGGTATCGCATCGTCAAGCGCGCAATGCATCATCATGCGCTCGCGCTCCTGCCATGAGCTGAGAAAATATCCGAGCCAGACGGTCAGAAAAAGCGCAAAAAGATATATCTGACGGTTTTCGCGCAGAAATGCGCATATACGTTTTGATTTTTTCTTCATTTTCACTCAATACAGCGGAAGCACGGTCATGGAAAGCACGACCTCATCCACCGGTTTTGCGTCGTAGGTCCCCACGGCGATGGTGTCCTTTATAATGCGCCGGTCGCCGGAGAGACGTGTGGCAAGCGTCATGCCGAAGTAGACATACCCCTGTCCCGCCGTGGTGGAAAGCTCATATGTGGGGTCAAAGAAATAATTACTGCCGTTTATGCTCGCTATGACCCATGCGTGCCCCACGATCTCGCCGCGCATATCGGTCGCGCACAGCTCGGCGGTAACGCCGACCTGCGTGAGCATCTGCGCATATGTGCGGGCAAAGGCAGAGCATATCCCGGTATGCTCGTGATACGCGCGGTATGACGGATGATATGCCGGCACATACCCCGCGCGCAGGATATCGTAATCGTATTTCACGCGCGTGGTGATGTTGTGGTATACCGTCATGGCAATCTCCTTTTCGCCAATTCCGGTCGCGGCTCCGCCGAGAAATTCGTTCGCCTCGGCATAAAAGGACTCG
>CATYWI010000281.1 GCA_958414155.1 uncultured Anaerotruncus sp.
TCTGGCGGAGTATGTCGATACCGATTATACCGAGGAGATGTTCCTCGAAAACCGTGATTTTATCTTTAAATATGCTCAGCTGCCGCACGATACGCGCGACCCGGTGATGCGTACGATGCAGGTCGGCGAGAAACGCGTCAGCGTTTTAGATTCGCAGGCTACGCTCTCAAGGTTTTCGGATTACAGGCGTATCCTGACCGATGACTCAGAAAAACAATAATTTTTATGATAAAGGAATTCTGAAATGGACAACAAAGAAAAAACAATGGATAAAATAGTCGCGTTGTGCAAAAACCGCGGCTTTGTTTTCCCCGGATCCGAGATATACGGCGGTCTTGCCAACACATGGGATTACGGACCTCTTGGCGTTGAACTGAAAAACAACGTAAAGCGTGCATGGTGGAAGAAATTCATACAGGAGAATCCTTATAATGTGGGGCAGGATGCCGCCATTCTGATGAATCCTCAGACATGGGTCGCATCGGGACATCTTGGTGGATTTTCGGATCCGCTTATGGATTGCCGCGAGTGCAAGGAGCGTTTTCGCGCTGACAAGCTCATTGAGGACTGGTGTGCCGAAACCGGGCATGTGCTTGAAAAGCCCATTGACGCATTTACACAGGCTGAAATGAAGGCGTTCATTGAGGACAATAATATTCCGTGTCCCACGTGTGGTAAACACAACTTCACCGACATAAGACAGTTCAACCTTATGTTCAAAACCTTCCAGGGTGTTACGGAGGATGCTAAGAACACCGTGTATCTTCGTCCCGAGACCGCGCAGGGTATTTTCGTGAACTTTGTAAATGTCCAGCGCACAACAAGACGCAAAATACCGTTTGGTATCGGTCAGATAGGCAAGTCCTTCAGAAATGAGATAACCCCCGGAAACTTTATTTTCCGAGTACGTGAGTTTGAGCAGATGGAGCTTGAATTCTTCTGCGAGCCCGGCACCGACCTTGAGTGGTTTGCGTATTGGCGCGGATTCTGCCGTGACTGGCTGCTGTCTTTGGGAATGCGTGAGGAAAATCTTCGCCTGCGCGATCATGACCCCGAAGAGCTTTGCTTCTATTCAAAGGCAACGACCGACTTTGAATTCCTGTTCCCGTTCGGCTGGGGCGAGCTTTGGGGCGTTGCCGACCGTACCGATTACGACCTTACTCAGCACCAGAACACATCCGGCAAGGACCTCAGCTATTTTGATCAGGAAAAGAATACAAGATATATTCCTTACGTTATCGAACCTTCCCTGGGCGTTGAGCGTTCCTTCCTCGCATTCCTTGTTGATGCGTATGATGAAGAAGTCGTGTCCCGCGACGAAAAGACAGGCAAGGAAGATATCCGCGTAGTGCTTCGCTTGCATCCCGCTCTTGCACCCTTCAAGGCGGCGGTGCTCCCGCTCTCCAAAAAGCTTTCGGCAGATGCGGAAAAGGTGTACAGCGATCTGAGAAAAGACTTTATGGTCGATTTTGACGACGCGGGCTCAATAGGAAAGAGATATCGCCGCGAGGATGAAATCGGTACGCCTCTCTGCGTAACCTATGACTTTGATTCGCAGACTGACGGATGCGTGACCGTGCGTGACAGAGACACGATGCAGCAGGTCCGTATTCCGATATCCGAGCTTCACGACTATATTGCCGACAAGATAAAGTTCTGAGATAAACAATGATATCGCCCGAAGAAATTTCGCACGATGCTTCCGTTGCGGATAAAGGAAAAAGTGCCGACGAAATACTGAGGCTTGCGCTTGATATCGCGGAGCATATTCTTCAGAACGGCGGGGAAATAACGAGGGTCGAGAACACCATTGAGCGTATCGGCTATGCGCTTGGCGCGATTCATGTCGAATCTTTTGCGGTAACGACCCTCATTACCGCCTCTGTGCGCATGAAAGACGGATCCTATTCGCAGCAGATGCGCAGGGTAAAGAATACCGAGACAAATCTGCTGCGGGTAGAGGAGCTAAACCGTATCTCGCGAGACATTTGTTCAGGCGCTATTGACATGGAGACTGCTCATTCACGGGTGGCTGCTGTTAAGCATATGCATCCTGTTAAAAGATGGATGCTTTCTATCGGACATTCAATGGCGGCGATCGGATTTGTGCTGTATTTTGGCGGAAGCTGGCGTGACGCATTGGTTTCCGGCTTTATCGGCATTGTCATGATGTTCATTCATGCCGGGATCAACGAGTCTTTCAATACAGTCTCTCAGACTGCGTTGCGTTCATTTCTTGCGGGAATCGCTGCAATAGTATTTACCCGTCTCGGTATCGGTACCAATGCAAGCAGTATAATGATCGGTACGATCATGCTGTTGATCCCCGGAATGGCTGTTGGTACATCGATAGGAGATATGCTTGGCAAAAACATTATTTCGGGAACTATGCGTCTGGCGCAGGCTGTGATCCAAGCGGTAGTCATTGCGCTCGGATATGCTGCAGCTATCCTGATAATGGGAGGGATAGCATGAGAGACTTGGTGATAAGGTTTATCGGCGGTATTATCGGAACGCTCGGCTTTGTGTTCCTGTTTGAGGTAAAGCGCAATCGTATTTTTTTCGCATTTCTTGGCGGCACGATTGGTACAGCAGTATATCTTATGTGCGAACAGTTCGGTATGCATGCCTTTGTTGCCAACACCATTGCGGCGTTTGTGATAACAATATATTCTGAGTCTATGGCACGCATATTGCGTTCGCCCGCCGCAGTATTTCAGATGCCGGGTGTTATCGTTTTGGTGCCCGGAAAAACGCTTTATTATACAATGAGTTATCT
>CATYWI010000282.1 GCA_958414155.1 uncultured Anaerotruncus sp.
AATATCCCGCCGGAGAAACCGGCGGGATAGGAAGCGAAAAATGCAACAACCATCATTGCAAAGGATAACAAAACTTCTTGACGGTGCGATATACCGGGTGGACAGGAGCAAATTTCTCTCCGACATTTTTGAGGCGTTGGCAATTGCGATATCTAATCGCGTAGACACCCGGCAGGCAGCCGACCGTGAAAAGAGATATATGCAGATAATGGCTTTTTATCAAACGGAGGAGAGGGCGCTCATATCCGATATTGCCGCTGAAATATTTGCGCTTTGCTCCGCGTGCGCGTCAAATCCGGGAGCATTTAACGACTGGCTGGGTGAGCTATTTATGCAAAGCAACACGAGCAATGCCAAGGAAGGACAGTTTTTTACGCCATATGATGTATCCAAGGCGGCGGCGGAAGTCGCCGTTGATAAGCAAGAGACCGAAAAAAAGAAAGCGAACGGCGAAATATTGACCATCTCGGAGCCGGCCTGCGGCAGCGGCGGCATGATCCTTGCCGCGCTTGATGTGCTTGCCAACAAATTCGAGTTCAATTATGCGGCAAACGCATTCGTCGAGGCTTCGGATATTGATTCGCGGTGCGTACATATGTGCTATATTCAGCTTTCGCTTGCCGGAGTCCCGGCGATAATCAAGCAGCAGGACGCGCTGTCACGTCAAATATGGAGCGTGTGGTATACTCCGGCTTATCTCTTCCAATATTTAAAATTTCGAAAATTCGGAAAGGTGGCGAATATGTAATGTTTTTTATCAACGAGAACGGCTATGAGATCGTAAACACGACATTGGTGGAACGGTTTTGCATAGTTGAAAAATCGGATGCGGCGCTTATTGTTGCCTCCTACGGCGAAAACCGAGCGGTAACGGTCGGACGATACAAAGACAAGGACGAAGCAGGGCGGGCGCTGTATGATCTTTGCGCAGCAATTGACAATGACGCGCCTTACAAGATGCTTGCAAGCAGCTACGCGGCGGCAACCGTGCGCGCCGGAAACGGATACCACGGGAAAAAGATAAAAAATCACGGCGGGTCGTAAAATGGAAGCTACCAATTACAGCAAGGAAGATTTTGAACGAAGCTTTATCTCGGAATGCACCGTCAGATTCGGTAAGGAAACGGCAGATGAGATTCAATTCATCCTTTCGCGGAATTTGGAAGGATATCAGATGTCAAAAGAAATAAAAGCCTTAACCACAATGTCCGAAACCCCGAATCAATGGTATATCGAGCAGTTTCTTGCCATCAAAATCATAAAAGGGCTTTCGGAAAAAAGCATCGCATTGTACAATGCGAGCCTCCGGGTGTTTTTCAGAATTATAACAAAGGATGCGCGAGATATTGTAACAAATGATATACGTCTTTTTATTGCAAAAAAAGCCGGAGAGAGCGTTTCGAAGGTTACGATAAACAATTATATCGCCTGTTTGAGGTCGTTTTTCTCAACGCTTTGCGACGAAGGATATATTCCGAAAAATCCAACCGCGAGGATCGATAAGCTGAAAACCGATTCAACTGTAAAAAAACCGTTCACGGGAGAGGAAATTGAAAAATTAAGAAAGGAATTCTCCGCGCAGCCGAGAGAAAAAGCGATTCTGGAGCTGTTGCTTTCAACCGGTTGCCGTATCGGTGAAATTGTCGGGATTAACAGAAAAGACATCAAAGACAGCAAAATAGTTGTAACGGGAAAAGGGAAAAAGCAAAGAACCGTTTTTTTGAACGCACCGGCACAGTTTGCGATTGCCGAATACCTTTCCACGCGAACCGACAACGACGATGCGCTTTTTGTTGGACGGTCGCAAAATTCTGATACAAAAATAAAGCGGCTTGAAAAAGGAAGAATCGAACAGATTTTCAGGGAAAGCGGGCGGCGTATAGGTATTGAAAAATGTCATCCCCACAGATTTCGGCACACAATGGCAACAAGCGCACTGAGGCACGGAATGCCTATTGATCAGGTGTCTAAAATGCTGGGGCACAGTCAATTGACCACCACACAGATTTACGCAAAAAGCGAGGAAAGCGATATAGAAAACGCACACCTTAAATATGTGCGGTAAAAAAGGAGGACAATATGCAATTCAAAAAAATCATAACGCTTTGTAAAAAGCACAAAAAGATCATCAGGTTTGATGCTGCCGGGCGGCAGTGGTGCGGGGATGGACAGGCTTATTTTTGTCTTGACGGGTTCCCCACAATGTCGCGGGACGAGATAATCAAGGTGTTTGATATCTCTCAAGACGACGAAAGCAAATACATTATCGCGGATCGCGATGAGAGGACCGCGCTGCTTGATTTCCGCGATGCGGGCGTCCCGGAATACGACGTTGCTGTGTCTCCCTATCCCTTTGTCTGCGCCTCCGGCGAGTATATTCCGGGGATGATAGACGGGCAGATACATCTCATTGATGATGATTATCGTGCAGCTTTCGGCGGAGGATGCACGATGTTTGCGCGCCGCGCCGCATCCGGCGAAATGTACATAGCAGTCAGGCGCGGGATATTTCTCGAGGGATTGATATTTCCGAGTAATGATCTGACTATGACATTCGAGAGGTGGATCGACAAAATGCATGAGCTTATACACGGAGGTGAGAGGCAATGACAGCGATAGTCATCACGGCGATAATTTGCTTTACGTTGGTCACAATTGCGCTTATACCGCGTGACAAATAAAAAATGCCTGCGGCCGCGGGAACGGTCGCAGGCACAGGCATCAATACAGATGCCCGGCGGGATGTAATGACTACATATATAGTATACCACTTA
>CATYWI010000283.1 GCA_958414155.1 uncultured Anaerotruncus sp.
AGCGCAGATCCTTGAGGTCAATGAGCAGCCAGCCCTTGTCGTCAGCCACGCGGAATACTATGGAAAGCACGCCCGCCTGAACGTCGGTAAGCCCCAGCAGACGCGCAAGCAGGGAAGAACCCATTTCGCTCACCGTGGTCCTGACCGGGTGCCCGCCTTCGCCGTAAACATCCCAAAAGCGCACGGGGTAGCTTTTCAGCGTGAAATCCGACGGATCTATCCCCATCCCGCCGAGCCGCTTTTCGATAGCGGAGTTCATTGTCCCCGCCTTTACGCAGCCGCCGAGGTCGCCCTTGACGTCGGCGAGGAACACAGGGACGCCGAGGTCGGAGAAGGACTCCGCCATGACCTTCAGCGTTATGGTCTTGCCGGTCCCGGTCGCACCCGCGATAAGACCGTGTCTGTTTGCCATTGCCGGCAGTATTGAGGCGTCAACGTCTCCTCTGCCTATTAAAAGTTTTCCGTCTTTGAGCATTGTATGTCACCTCGGTAATGTGTGTGATCTTATTTACACAAGATATTATATCAGCATGCGCGCGAAAAGTCAATAAAAAAAGCCGCGCCCGTATAGACACAGGCGCTTTTTTGTAGTATAATGTTGAAAAAACAAAGTAGTTTGCATTAAAAAGTAAGGAAGTGTGATAAATGCTTATACTTGTGGATTGCGGAACGACCAATATGCGTCTGCGCCTGTATCGCGGGGCAGAGGGAAAAGATATCGCCGGGGCGCTTGCCGCGGCGCAGCCGCTTGACGAGATAAAATACAAAACAGGCGTCCGTGATGCCGTGCGCGAACGTTCGGATGAGATACTGCGCGAAACGCTCGGACGCGCGATAAGAGAAATGCTCGACCGCAACTCGCTCGCCGGGGCGGATGTCGAAGCCGTTATATGTTCAGGCACTCTTTCGTCGCACGTGGGGATATACCATATACACCACGTGGTGATGCCGGTATCCCCCGATGATACGGCGGCGCATTCCGAACTGGTGACCATGCCGGATGTATCGGTCATCCCGATACTGTTCATCCCCGGCGTAAAGGGCGTTGGAGACCTTATGTATACCGAGGTCATGAGCGGCGAAGAATGCGAGCTTTACGGTATTGCGGAGCGCATGGGTATCAAAGGCGCGTTCACACTGCTACTTCCCGGCTCGTACAATAAGATAATAAGCGTGAACGAGAAAGGAAAGATAGAAAAAATATATTCCTCCATGTGCGGCGAGCTTACAGCCGCCGTGTCGGAGAACACACTCCTGCGGCGTGCCGTGCCGTCGCCCGTCATACAGGTGATAAAGCCGGATATGCTGAAATGGGGCGCAGAATTTGCGTCCGAGTGGGGACTGTCGCCCGCGCTTTCAAAGGTCTGGGTCATGCAGCGCGTCGGAAAGGACCGTGACGATGCGGCGAACTTCATGATGGGCGCGATACTTGAAGGGGACATGAGACTGATGAAGGCGTTGCCCGCCGGACAGCCGGTCTATGTCGGCGGCTCGTCGCCGCTGCGCGAGCTTTTCATTGAAATGCTTAAGATATACGGCATAAAGGCTGTGGGCGTAGACCCAGAGACGGCACGCATCGCCCCGAATATCGGAGCCATGAAGGTCTATTACAAATATAAAGAATATAGAGAGACTCATTAAAAACGGGCTGTTAAAAACTCGATGTTTTTAACAGCCCTCAAAAATGCCGGTCATGGTTCCGGCATTTTTGATGCGAGCTTGGTCGGTTTTGCCCGCAGTATCCGTGTTTTTGGGGTCTGGTTGGAGGCAAAACGGCGGTGTTCAGCCGCCGAGAACAAGTCGTCGGGGTGTTAAAAAACTCATTTTGAGTTTTTTAACACCCCGTTTTTATTCCGAATTATTTCTTTATAGCGGCAAGAATGTCGCTGAGGAGCTTTTCCTGGTGGAGAAGCGACTCACGCAGCTTCTTGTTTTCGGCTTCGAGAGCGGCGGCTGCCTCATCGGCTGCCTTCTTTTCTTTCTCTGCCTTTTCGGCGGCTGCCTTGTCGGCTGCTTCCTTTTCGGCTATCTGACGTGCATAGATCGCGGTTTCAGCCTTGGAGAATGAGCGCACGATGATGAATATCACGAGCGCGATGATAAGGAAGTCGAGAATGGTCTGGAGCCATGTGCCCCAAAGAATGGCGACCTCGGGAGTGACAACGGTCACGCCGTCCTCGGCGAGAACAGCGGGGGTGATGACTGTCTTGACGGTGTCAAGGCTGCCTTCCTTCATGAAGATACCGATAAAGGGGTTGATGATGTAGGTCACAAGACCGGAAACGATCTTGTTGAACGCACCGCCGACCACAACGGCGACCGCAAGATCGAGCACGTTGCCGCGCATGATGAATTTACGGAAGTCTGACCAAAAGCCGGACTTCTTTTCTTTTTTATTTTTTGCCATAAGAACCTCCGGGCAATTCAATGATGATGATTAAATTATAGTTAAATATGAGCGGCGTGTCAAGTGTTTTTTGAAAAAACGTGTCAAAAATCAGTCGGGCTATCGAGCGCGACTATCTTTACGTTGCCGGATACAGTCGAAAAGTCGAGCTTCAGCGAGCCGTCGCCGCAGGTGTAGTGCGAGCCGTCGGGCTTCAGGCTGAAATCAGACGAAAACTCTCCGCTCACCGTTTTGAATTTGGCATCGAACCCGGCACCCGCTGTGATGCCGAGCGTTACGGAGCCGGAGACGGAATCAAAGTCCGCTTCCGTGAGATAGCCGTGTGCCATTATCTTTACAGGACCG
>CATYWI010000284.1 GCA_958414155.1 uncultured Anaerotruncus sp.
CAACAACAGGGGTTGTCGCGCATAATGCACGGCAACCCCATATCCGGAATTATTCTGTTATCAATACATTCCGCCGCCGGCGTTCATGGCTGCATTTGCAGCGGCAGCCGCCGCGGGATCTTCCTTCTGATTTGCAACTACGCCCTCGGTGGTGAGGATGGTAGCGGCGATGGAAGCGGCGTTCTGAAGAGCGGAGCGGGTGACCTTGGTCGGGTCAACGATGCCAGCGCCGATCATATCAACGTAGGTCTCGTTGTAAGCGTCGAAGCCCCAGCCCGGCTTACGTGCGGACATGATCTTGTTGACAACGACACCGTCATCAAGACCGGCATTGGTAGCGATCTGACGTACAGGCGCTTCAAGAGCCTTAAGAACGATGCGGACACCGGTCTTTTCGTCTCCGTCAACGGTCTTTACGAGCTTCTCGACCTCGGGGATGACGTTCAGATAAGCGGTTCCGCCACCGGGAACGATACCCTCTTCAACAGCGGCACGTGTCGCATTGAGAGCGTCCTCGATGCGGAGCTTCTTTTCCTTCATCTCGACTTCGGTAGCAGCGCCGACCTTGACAACGGCAACACCGCCTGCGAGCTTTGCAAGTCTTTCCTGCAGCTTCTCGCGGTCGAAATCAGAGGTTACATGCTCGATCTCTGCACGGATCTGAGCTACGCGATCCTTGATAGCCGCGCTGTCGCCCGAGCCGTCAACGATAATGGTGTTTTCCTTATTGACCTTGACCTGGCGGGCGTGACCAAGCTGCTGCATAGTCGTATCCTTGAGTTCAAGTCCGAGTTCGCTCGAAATGACCTCGCCGCCCGTGAGGATAGCGATGTCGCGGAGCATTTCTTTTCTCTTCTCACCGAAGGAAGGAGCCTTGACGGCAACTACGGTGAAGGTACCACGCAGCTTGTTCAGCACGATAGTGGTAAGAGCTTCGCCGTCAACATCCTCAGCGATGATAAGGAGCTTCTTGCCGCCCTGAACGATCTGCTCAAGTACGGGAAGAATATCCTGAACAGAGGAAATCTTCTTGTCTGTGATGAGAATGTAGCAGTCGTCAAGAACAGCCTCCATCTTCTCGCCGTCGGTAGCCATGTAGGGAGAGAGATATCCGCGGTCGAACTGCATACCTTCAACGACCTCGGAGTAGGTCTCGGAGGTCTTGGACTCCTCAACGGTGATAACACCGTCGGAAGTGACCTTTTCCATTGCGTTGGCAATGAGTGTGCCTATGACTTCGTCGCCGGCGGAAACAGTGCCGACGCGGGCGATATCATCGGAACCGTTGACCTTCTTTGCGCTTGCCTTGAGGCATTCAACAGCGCGGTCAACAGCCTTTTTCATACCCTTGCGCAGAACCATGGGGTTCGCGCCTGCGGTAACGTTCTTCATGCCCTCGTGGATCATTGCCTGGGCAAGCAGAGTTGCGGTCGTTGTACCATCGCCCGCAGCGTCGTTGGTCTTTGTGGCGACTTCCTTGACGAGCTGAGCACCCATGTTCTCGGCGGGATCGTCAAGCTCGATCTCCTTGGCGATGGTCACACCGTCATTGGTGATAAGGGGAGCGCCGTATTTCTTGTCAAGAACAACGTTTCTGCCCTTCGGGCCGAGAGTAATCTTTACTGTGTCGGCGAGCTTGTCAACACCGCGCAGAAGCGCGTTTCTTGCATCTATACCGTAATAAATATCTTTTGCCATAATAATTTATCCTCCAGTTATATTGTCCTGCACTCAGTCGATAACGGCGAGTACGTCTTTTTCGGAAATGATAGTGTACTCGGTACCGTCAAGCTTTACCTCGGTGCCTGCATACTTGCTGGCGATGACCTTATCGCCGACCTTGAGAGCCACGGGAACGACCTTGCCGTCATCATTGGTCTTGCCGGGTCCTACGGCTATGACCTCAGCGACCTGGGGCTTTTCCTGAGCAGCGGACGTAAGGATGATACCCGCCTTTGTTTTCTCCTCCGCTTCGACGAGCTTTATAACAACTCTGTCTGCCAACGGTTTAATGTTCATTATTATTCCTCCTTGGAGTCTCCGCACCTGCGTGCGGAACCTGTTCTGTTTTTTACTGGCACTCATTGAACCTGAGTGCTAACTTACGAGTATAATTGTACCACCATATTGGAAAAAATCAAGGGGTAAAAGCGTGAATTAACACTTAATTAACAATTTATTTTAGCACCCGCCTTTGTAATTGCCAACAAAGCACCGGAATATATTTTAATACAAAGAGAGGTGCGCACATAATGCTTGATTTTATTAATACATACGTGATAGGTGCCGCACTGCCGCTCGTGCTTTCGGCGGCGGGGGTATTTCTGGGGATATACACGGGCGTCTGGCGGCCGCGCACAATGCTTGCCATGACGCGCTCTCTGTTTGCCAAGGCGCCCGGCGGAAAAAGCGGCGGAAAGGTCTCACCCGTGCGCGCGCTGTCTCTCGCGCTGGCAGGCACGCTCGGCGTAGGCAACATCGTAGGCGTGTCGGCGGCGATATGGTGGGGCGGAGCCGGCGCGGTGTTCTGGATGTGGCTCTCGGCGCTTCTCGCCGCATCGCTGAAGTATGCCGAGACCGTCCTCGGGGTCAAAAACCGCCTACACAAGGACGGCAGGCTGCACGGCGGAGCGCCTGTGTACATCCGGAAAGCCTTTGCGGACCGCCATCTGCCGCGCGTCGGCGCGGCTCTCGGAAAGATATTCGCACTTCTCTGCCTTGCCGATGCGCTCAGCA
>CATYWI010000285.1 GCA_958414155.1 uncultured Anaerotruncus sp.
GGACGTTCCACATCATGAAATTTTCGGTCGATATACCCGTAAGGATCATCTCGGGGCGCGGCTGCATAGGTGCAAACCGCGACGCGCTCCGCCTCGGCAAAAATGCCGCGATAGTTTGCGGCAGACACGGAGCCGCCTCCTCGGGCGCGCTCGGAGACGTCACACGCGCGCTTGACGCGCTCGGCATGAAATACGAAATATTTGACGGCGCGCTTCCCAACCCGCCGCTCACATCGGCATACGATATCGGCTGTCGCGCCGCGGCGAGCCGTGCCGATCTCGTAATCGGCATCGGCGGCGGCTCTGCCATGGACACGGCAAAAGCCGTGGCGGCATTTGCCGCAAATCCCGGGATAGCTCCGGAGGCGCTTTACGATCACGCCGCGCTTACCGCCGAGCCGTTGCCGCTCGTGCTCATACCGACGACAGCCGGCACAGGCAGCGAGGCGAATCCTTACTCGGTGCTGACGCTTCCCGACGGCAGACACAAAAAGACATATGCCGGACGCGGCGCGTGGGCGCGTGTGGCGTTCGTTGACCCCGCATATACGGCATCGATGGGGCGTAACGGCACCATAAGCACCGCCCTTGACGCAATGGCGCACGCCATGGAGTCATACCTCTCGCCCAAGTCCGACGCCCTCTCGCGCATGCTTGCGCTCTACGCCGGACGTGCGATATGGGATGTTATATCCGAATACCCGGATAGCTACACCGACGAAATGCGCGACGCGCTTGCATATGCCTCCTGCGCCGCAGGCGCCGCAATAAGCATAACCGGGACCGGCTTTCCTCACCCGCTCGGATACAGCCTGACCCTGCTTGACGGCATTCCCCACGGCAGAGCGTGCGCGGTATTTCACGGAGATTATATCGAATACAACCAGAAAACGCCCGAGGGTGCGGCGCTCATTGCCGAATTTGCCGCCGGGATCGGCTCAAAGCCGCGTCTGCTCGCCGAATATCTGCCCGCACTCGCGGCGGTAGAGCTGCACTTTACCGACGCGGAGATTGCCGAGCGCGTAGATCTGATAAAGGGTGCAAAAAATTATGTGAACGGCCCTTACGTCCTCTCGGACGAAGAAAAGCTGGAGATATACCGCCGGCATTTCGGAAAATAAGCAAGCCCGATACGTCCGGAAACCCGGCATCATTGGTTTACGTCATGCGCGTTCTCATTGAAAAAATCATCGGTACTGCATCCGAGAATGCGCGCAAGCTGCGGGAGCAACGTGATATCGGGATAGCACGTTCCGGCCTCCCACTTGCAGACAGCCTGTGCGGTTATCCCCATCAGCTGTCCGAAACTGCGCTGTGACAATCCGTTTTCGCGCCTGTACCGTTTCACTCTCTCTGAAATATTTATTCCTCTGTCATGAATATCCATCTCACACCTCCCGATGCTCTGATATTCCGACACTCCCGACGTCAAAAAGGTTGGGGAGAGTGAGGACTCGTTTTTTACACATCATGGGGCTGCCGAAAAGCTCATAACTCTTTTCGTCAGCCCCATGATATTATTTTTTATTCTTCCTCGCTGGGAATAACTCCGTCAAGTCTCGGGTCTCCGCGCGATTCAAGCTCCATATACTGCGGCAGGGTCAGCAGCACGGTACGCGGCTTGGTGCCGTTCATGCCGGACACAAACCCCATCTTTGCCATCTGGTCGATAAGCCGTGCGGCTCTGCCATATCCGATGGACAGCGTCCTTTGCAGGTATGACGTGGCGATCGTTCCGTTATCAACGGCGATCTTGAGAGCCTGCCTGAACTGCGGATCTCCGCCGGCAGACACGCTGCCGCCGGAGGCATCGCCTCCGCCGAATGACGCGGCTCCTTTTTTGCCCGCCGCGACGCGCTCCGCCTCACGGTCGATATCGGAAATAAAGTCTCCGTCATAATCGGCACAGCCGTAATTGTCCTTGATAAAGGAATTTACGGCTTCGACCTCATCGTCCACCACGAGCGCACCCTGTGCGCGGCGCGGCTTTAGCGAGCCTATGGGAGCGTAGAGCATATCTCCCTTGCCTATCAGCTTTTCGGCTCCGGCTATATCTATGATCGTGCGGCTGTCAACCTGCGACGCAACGGTAAACGCGATACGTGACGGCACGTTCGCCTTGATAAGTCCGGTGATGACATCAACGGAAGGACGCTGCGTACCGATTATCAGGTGTATCCCCGCCGCGCGCGCCTTCTGCGCCAGACGGCATATCGAAGTCTCTATCTGATCCGGCGCCGTCATCATGAGGTCGGCAAGCTCGTCGATTATGATCACTATCTTGGGCAGTTTCGGATGCTCCGGATCGCCCGCCGTGATCTTGTTGTAGCCGTCGATATCACGCACGCCTACGTCCTCAAACAGTTCAAAGCGGTGCTCCATCTCGTTGACTGCCGCATTCAGCGTACCCGTGGCGCGCTTGGTGTCGGTCACGACCGGCACCTTGAGGTGCGGCAGGTCGGAATACATGCTCATCTCGATCTTTTTGGGGTCGATCATTATAAGCTGAACTTCATCCGGCCGCGCTTTGTATAGCAGACTGATTATGATGCAGTTTATGCAGACGGATTTACCGGATCCGGTAGTACCCGCAATAAGCAGATGCGGCATTTTTGCGATATCGAAGATTATCATATTTCCCGCAACGTCCTTGCCGAGGCACGCCGTCAGCTCGCTTTTGGAATTGCGGAAGGTCTCCGATTCGATAAGCTCGCGTATGAACAC
>CATYWI010000286.1 GCA_958414155.1 uncultured Anaerotruncus sp.
GGGACTACCGAGGAGGTAAAGCAGGTGCGTATATTCGGCGACGACAAAAAGACTTCGTTTGTCATTACGCGGTCGATAGATGTGGATTCCGGCAGCGCTGCGCTTGCGGCGGGGCGGACCATAGGCAACGCCTTCGAGGCTGCCGGTATCAGCATAGATTATAAATTCGATCTTGACATCGGTGAACCGTCGGAGTACGAAATACTTGTCGGCGACACAATGCGCACGCAGGAGGCCTTTTCCGTGCCGGACTGGAGCGAGCTGGGCGACGGCGGCTACTGCATAGCTGTTGCGGGAAACAAAATAGTTGTGTCCGGCGGCGACAGCGGTATAGTCGAGGCGGCTGAGCGCTTTGCCGCAATGATACCCGCGTCCGGGGCATTCGATATTCCGGACGGTCTTGTGATATACGGTTACAGCGGAGCTCCGTTTTCCGGAATGACCGCCGATGGCGTTTCGCTTGCCGGGTACGGTGTCGTTATACCGGAAAACAATGACATCTGCCGTATCGCGGCGGCAAATCTGCGCCGCGAGGTCTTCCGCGCCTCCGGCATACTGCTGCCCGAGGCAACGACCGAAAAGAGCAGTGAGCATAATATCGTTCTGTCGCTCACGGCAGCCGAAGGAAAAGACGCCGGCAGCTTTACCGTTGAGTGCAGCGGCGGAAATATACTTGTCACCGGCACCGAGCGCGGCGGTCTTACGCGCGGTATACGCGCGGCGGCGGATGCTGTGACGTCCGTGGCTCAGGGCGGAACATATGAGCTTGGAAGCGGCATCGTTTTCTCCGAGAAGTACGGCAACGTTGTCATGTACGAGGACTTCGGCGCCGTCGGCGACGGAAAGACGGATGACGGCGCGGCGATATCCGCGGCTCACGATTATGCAAACAGCGAGCATCTTCCCGTTTTTGCACGTGAGGATGCAACATATTATATCGGCGGAACGGCGCGCACTACGACCGTGCGTACCGATACCGACTGGAGCTGCGCGCACTTTATATTCGACGATACAGCGGTCGAAAAACGCTCAAAGGAAGTCTTTGTTGTAATGCCCGAAAACGCGCTTATAACGCTTACGGGGATTGAAAGACTCTCCGCGGGGCAGAAAAACATAGGCGTAAAGCTGCCGGGCGACTGCATTGTTACCGTAACGAACAAAGGTAAAAAGATGTACATCCGTTACGGAAGCAATCAAAACAACGGTACCGATCAGCGTGATATAATCCGAGTTGACAAGGACGGGAACGTCTCGCCGGATACTCCGATCCTTTGGGATTTCGACGCTGTTACGTCGGTGGTCGCGCGTCCGATAGATACCGAAAAGCTGTATCTGCGCGGCGGTGTCTTTACTACCGTGGCAAACGCAAGCAGAGAGAGCGGATATTACTACCGCGGTATACGCATATACCGTTCCAATGTGGTAATTGACAGGCTTGAGCATTATATAAAGGGCGAAGGCTCCTACGGCGCGCCGTATTTCGGCTTCCTGATCTTCAACGGCGCAGCCGATTCGGAGGTCAGACGCTGTGTTCTTACAGGCCACAAGACATACACTGCGATCGGCAGCGCGGGAAAGACCGTGAGCATGGGCACATACGATATCACCTCCGATTCCTGCCTCGGACTTCTTGTGACGGATACATATCAGTCCAATGATATAAACGATAAAAAGCTGTGGGGCGTTTTCGCATCGAATTACTCAAAGAATATCGTGTTTGAAAACGTTGTATTCTCGCGTTTCGACGCCCACCAGGGAGTTTATAATGTAACGCTCAAAAACTGCCGCCTCGGGCACCATGGGATAAATCTGATAGGTCACGGTACGGCGCTTATCGAAAACACAACGGTATACAGCAAGAACTTTATCTCTTTGCGCTCTGATTACGGCAGCACGTGGAACGGAGACATTGTGATACGCAACTGCAAATACATCCCGATGAACGGCGAAAAGTGCGATGCGGTGCTTATAGGCGGCTCAAATAACGGAAGTCACGATTTCGGCTACGAATGCTACCTGCCGCGCACCGTGACGATAGACGGTCTTGAGATAGTGGACAAAAGACCTGCGTCCTCCCCGTATGAGGGACCCGCCGTGTTTGCCAACATCAATTCCGCATTCAACAGCACGTCGTATACGGCAAAGTATCCCATGCACATGACCGAAAGGATCACGGTGAAGGGAATAACTGTCGTATCCGGAAAGCCGCTTACCGTTTCGGTCAATAAATTTATGTTTGCAGGTCTTGAAATTACAAATGCGGACTGAGCCTCGTAGGTCATTATGTAATATTATTTTGTAGAGATCATACTTTTGTTATGATAAAAATTCACAAACCCATTGATTTCTAAGGATAAATATGCTATAATGATGCCAAGCATCCGGCGTGAGCCGGAAAAAAGAAAGGTGAAACAACAATGAAGAAGATTCTTTCGGTACTTCTCTGCGTCGTAATGCTCGGTGCGATGTTCTGCGCATCGGCTTCCGCCGCAAACGCTCTTGAAAAGAACTACGATGATGCAAAATCGGGCGATCTGCTTTACGATGTATTGTTCAACGCCACTGACGGTGTGTACGTTCCCGGTGTTATCAACAAGGCGAAGGATTGCACTATCCAGACCTCCGATGACGGCAAGACGCTCACTATCACCCACGACAACGACACCGCCAAGGGCAGATTCTGGTACGGCGGCGCTATCGACGGTCTTGAGATCGGCGAAGG
>CATYWI010000287.1 GCA_958414155.1 uncultured Anaerotruncus sp.
CGACCGCCACCGTGTGACGCGGGTCGGCAGATCCTGCTTCAACCGCGTTATGCGCGCCGCCGAGAATATGCGCCGCGCCGGGGTGGACTTCAACACCCTGACTGTCGTGACATCCGCTTCCGCCACGCACGCGCAGGCGCTTTACGGCTTTTTTGCACGCTCCGGATTCCGCTATCAGCAGTATATTCCCTGCGTTGCGCCGTTCGGCGCGGAGGACAGCGCCGGACTCGGACTTGATGCCGATAAATACGGTGAATTTCTTTGCCGTATGTTCGATCTCTGGTATGCCGATGCATGTCGCGGCGAATCGTCATATGTTTACAACCGGGATTTTGAAAACTGGGTTGGGATACTTGCCGGACGACAGCCTGAGGAGTGCGGAATGTGCGGGGTCTGTTCGGCGCAGTATCTTATCGAATCTGACGGAAGCGTTTACCCGTGCGATTTTTACGCGCTTGACGCTTATTGCCTTGGCAACCTTGCGGCGGACAGTTTTGACGATATCGACCGCGCGCGTGAGCGTATAGGCTTTATCGAAGCGTCGCGCACCTTGCCGGACGCTTGCCGCGAGTGCCGTTGGCTTCCGCTTTGCCGCAACGGTTGCCGCCGCAACCGCATCGGCGGCGAGCCGTCGCCGGCAGTCCCGATGGATCATCCCGGCGGGCAAAACCGCTTCTGCGCAGCTTACCGCAGATTTTTTGAATATGCGTATCCGCGTATGCGCGCAATGGCTGATATGATAGCGCGCCGCGGAGGGCTCGACTGACCGCATGGCCGGTCCGGTCCAAACAGCCAATAAAAATGCCGGGCGTTAGTCCGGCATTTTTATTGGCTGTCAAAAGCATATGTTTTTTACACCATGTAAGCACGTGGTGATTATTCGGTCTTTTCAAAGCATTCCGAAAATGCGGTGCCGCCGAATATGCGCAGGATCGAAGCGCACAGACCTTCTCCGGCGGTGCCCGCTATCCGGTATACCGCGCTCATTGCATGAGCGTCAGCGCCGCGGACGATAAGGCTTTGTCCGCGTCTTATGCCGCTGAGTATCTTTTTTGCCATTTGCTCCGGTGAGGCTGAAAAACGCAGGAATTTTTCGATCTCCGGCTTTTGCAGGTCGAATATAGGGGTCTTTGTGAAGCCGGGGCACACCGATGTTATGTAAAGCCTGCCGCGATACTCAGACGCCAAAGCCTCGGTAAAGGCGCGTGATGCCGCCTTTGACGCCGAATATGCGGCGCATCCGGGCAGTGCGCAAAGCGAGGCGGAACTTGCCACATTGACTATCGCGCCGCGCGGAGAACGCATTATGAGCGGTAGCATAATTTCCGCCGCATAGACCTGCGAGAGAAAATTCAGCTCGGTCACACGCCTGACTGCATCCGCGCCGCCCTCAAGCGGAAAACGTGCGAACGGCGGAAGCACGCCCGCATTGTTTATCAGCACGTCCGGAATGATCCCGGCATCCTCAAGCTCGTGCGCCAACGCGCGCCAGCCGTCCGGATCGGTCACGTCAAATATGCGGTATCCGAAATATCCGCCGCGCGCCGCGCGCGGCGCGACCGAATTTATCATGTCCGCGGCGGCGCGCAGCTTTGCTTCGCGCCGTGCGATGCCTATCACGCGGCATCCGTGATCTCTTACCAGCGTGCGTGCAAGCTCAAGACCTATCCCGGATGATGCGCCGCTCAGCAAAACGCACGCGCCGTCTATATCGTAGCGCATCACTGCTTGTCCTCGGACGTGTCGGAGTCATATTCGGAAAGATCTATCGCCGCCAACTTGTCGGCGGGGATTTTGCCTTTCGTGCGTTCAAAGTACTGGATGTTCCCGCGCAGCATGAAAAGAAACTGATTGTTTGGGGTGCGCCCTTCGGCTGCGCTGATATAAAGAAGCTTTTTTATAAGCTCCTCGGACATTCTGACCTCTGTGCGGTATGTTTTCTTCATTATATGATACACTTCCTTATTAATAAATGACTTTACGGTCCGCGGCGTGAGCTTCGCGGCGTTTTTTTATTGCGCGGCTTTGAATACCTGTCAGCGCAGGCGATCTGTAAATATTTTTATCGCCGCAAGAGCAGCCTCGCTCTTTTGTGCGTATTTGCTGTCCTCAAGCAGTGCTGCCGCTGTTTTGCCGGAACGTATGCCGCCGGATACGTCGGATGAAAGACCGCCCCAGTCGTACAGATCTGATATGCTGTAAACGCGTGAGGCGAAGATCAGCCGCGCGAGCTTTTTACCTGTCTCATCCTCTGTGAGCGTCGAAAAATAACTGTCGGCGGTGTTCACGGACGCGGCAAACAGCGCCGTCGTTATATCTGCGGTCCGCTTGCCGTGCTCAACGCCGAGCGGTACCGCCCAACCGTATGTTCCTTCCGGATCGGCAAGACAGCGGTAGCCTTCCCCGGCGTCTGCCTTGGGGAGAGGAAGATAGCAATGCTCGTCATCGGTCCTGCCGAATTTTTCAACAGAGAAGACCGACGAGCCGTCGTCCGCCGCGTAGGTATATATATTCGAGGCGTTCAGGTATGCCGATGAAAACTCTGCCGATCCCGTCAAGAGTCCCGCCGCATCAGTGCTGAGATCTATCAATGCTCCGCCCGCCGCGCTCAACAGCGCGAGTGCGGCGCGGTCTGCATCGTCATCGGCGACCAAGAGCACGGTGTCCTTGGACGTTGACGAGGTGATAAGTTCGGAATCCTTCAACGCACGCATGAGAT
>CATYWI010000288.1 GCA_958414155.1 uncultured Anaerotruncus sp.
TTGCGTGCGAGCGACACAAACCTTTCCACATTGACTGCTGTGGATTTAAGCTGTTCAATTTCGACTTTGAGTTGTTCCAACCGTTCGACAGTCGTTTTCTGTTCGGCGTTATAGCCATCCGACAGCATCCGGAACTGCTCATTTGTGACCTTGCCGAGCACATTGTCCTCATACAGTCGTTTGAACAGCAGGTTCAGCTCCTCGTTTCTCTTAGTCAGCTTACCTTGTTCGGATAATTTTGCATTCAGCTCCTTCCGGTTTTCGGAGGAGCTTTTTTGACTGATGAAACGAACAAATTCTGCCGTGTGTTTTCGTGCTTCCGAGGTTACTCTGCGGATTTCCTCCAGAATAATCTCGTCAAGCGTGATCTCCCGAATACTGTGCGGGGTGCATTGTTTCTCGCCCATGTGCTTACGGTAGCTGGAGCAGATGAAGTTGAACGCATCCGGTTTCATCGTTCTTCCGCGGACAAAATACAGTTTGGATCCGCAGTCGGCGCAGTACAGCAGTCCGCTGTATTTGTTGACTTCGCCCATCGAGTTGCGCCTGCGCTTTCCTTGACGCACCTGCCGGACGATGTCCCATGTCGTCTGATCAACAATGGTTTCATGTGTGTTTTCAAATCGGTATTGCTCACTCTCCGGTCGGTCAATGACGCGCTTGTCTTTATAGGAAACGACCGTTGTGCGACAATTGACGGTATGCCCGAGGTGGATTTCGTTATCAAGAATCCCCGCAACCGTGCGGTCGGCCCAACCGTACATATCTTCCGTATCGGTTACGGCTCCGTACGCTCGCTTGACCGCGTATTTCGGGATACTGCCGACTCGCTCACCGATCCTTTCGGAGCGTGATCTCACGCCTTCCTCCTCGGCACGAGGTGAAAGTCAAGCAGGTCTTATGAAATAAAAGCGGAGCTTTTATTTCGGGTGCGGATAATCCGCACGAAAGATTTTTAATAACTTCACATCCGCACATGTTTTGGCAAGTTCCGTATCCCGTATGCTCCCGGGGCAGGAGTATTCAATTGTCACCGCAATTGCGGCGGGAGTAGCATATTGTAATGCCCCTCCATTGATACCCCAAGGTCAGAAACGCAAAATGTTCCTGATAGCAGAAATTTTTTTGAAATTATTTTTAGACACAGAAAAAGCCACCCTACTTTTTACGGTCGGATGGCGGTGTATAATGTTCAATTGGATAAGCAGGAAGTTGTTATTTACAATGATTTGTTTTGAAAATAATCAGATTTCAAAATTGAATAGCACACTGAATCAAAAACCTGTCCGTCGTACCTTGCAGAGCCTTGTTCTATTGTAATTTCATACTGAAATCCACATCTTTCAAGAACTTTTTTGGACTTATCATTATCAGGATAATGGAAGGCGGATATTAAATCTATATCTAATTCTTCAAACAAATATTCAATAATCCGTTTGACCGCCTCTGTCATATAGCCGTTTCCCCAATAATCTTCGGATAAAACATAGTTGATAGTTTTAGCAAAAAATTTACCACGGTTATTATCAGGATAAACTCTTATACTGCCAATTACTTTTCCTGTATCCTTCAACTCAACAGCCCATCGTTCAGTGCTTTCAATATACTCGTTCAAAATTCCGATAGAAGTATTTATGCTTGAATGAGGCTTCCAGCCGCCGTTTATGACCGAAGAATTTTTCATAATATCAAACAAATCTCTAACGTCATTTTTTTGCCATTCTCGTAAAAACAATCGCTCTGTTTCTATTGCTTTCATTTGCAGGCCCCCTCAATGATTAGAGCAAAATTTCCGATTTGTCGACATTTTATTATATCATAAATCCTCCCATTTTTCAACCGCTTCCGCTTGCATTCCGCCCATGCCTTGGTTGGTATCCTGCGGGACTTCTTCCGGTGTATAGCATAGAATCAAGACCCTGCGGAGCTTTCCGAAAGAAAAACGGTGTCGGATTCAGTCGGCCGCTCGTTTTTGCAAAGCAAATAAGCCAAATGCACAGAAAGCGGCAAAGGCTACTCCGCAAAGAATGTATATCAGGTTGAAGAACAGCAGATTGATTACATACCGCATCGGCATCCGTGTAAAGAGTACCGTATACGGCTCAATCCTCCCGATTGCTTCCATAACCGCCGTAACGCGTAAGGGGCTGATCCCGAGTACATAAAACCACGGTTTTTGCTTTTTGCAACACTTCAGTAAATACAGCGCACCGAAGATAAACGGAAGTAACACAAGACAAGTCCCCTGCACGGCAAGGTGAAGCTGCAGTCCGAATATAAGAAAGACCATACGGATCAAAAGGTATCCGCCGAGAATGATCAGCCAGCAGATCATAAGAGAAACCCATTTGTTCTGCCGGCGTGCGGTTTTTTCGCTGTTGTACATATTCTTTCACCTCTTTTTTACAGATTTTCGTTTTTAAGCGCGTCGATGGGATTGTCCTTTTTTACCTTGCTCATTGAATACATCATAGTGGCGAATACGACAAGAAACACGCTCATCACGGCGATGCCGACAGCTGCCCACGGCAGGCGGAAGGCGGTTTCATAAGCCTGATTTACCGAGCGGTACATGAGATATGTGATCCCGCAGGATACCGGCAATCCGAGCATAAGCGCTTTCGAGCCGTATAGCAGGCACTCATAGTTCATCATCCTGTGAAAGCCCTTCTGCGTCATCCCGACAGATTTCAGCATGGCAAATTCTCTGCGGCG
>CATYWI010000289.1 GCA_958414155.1 uncultured Anaerotruncus sp.
CGCGACGAGCAGGAAAACATACTTGCGCTCATGTATCCGGATGGCAGTATATCCGATGTAAAATACTCAAAGCGTCATCTTGTGCCGTTCGGCGAATATATGCCGTGGCGTGATTTTCTCAGCACGCTCATCCCTCCGCTGGCGGAAATAAGTATGCTTGAATACGACATCCGGGAGGGCAGCGAGACTGCCGTCATGACGCTTTCGGACGGTACGCGCATCGGCGGGTTGATATGCTTTGATTCGATATACGAAGAGCTTGCGCTCTCCTCGGCTCGTGACGGCGCGCATATCCTTGTCCTCGGCACGAACGATTCATGGTTCACCGATTCTGCCGCAGTCTATATGCACAACGCGCAGGCGCGCCTGCGCGCCATCGAGACCGGGCTTCCCGTCGTCCGTGCGGCAAACACAGGCATTTCATCGCTTATCGACAGTCACGGCGCGGTACACGGAACGCTTCCGCCGCTTGTTGACGGTGCGCTGTGCGGGACCCTTACGACAGGCTCCGCGTCCCTGTACAGCCGCACCGGAAATATCTTTGTATATCTGCTCATCGCCTTTTACGTTGCCGTTACGGTATACGGCATAGCATGCGGCGTTATCGGACGCCGCAGAAAAAAACACTGAAAAATATTTTTACACATCCGGCGCGATAACGCTCCGGTCATTCCTGCATTATCACGTATAAAATTCCCGCTCCCATCATATTATTGAACTGAAAAGACGCACGTCGTCAGCGGTTCGGGGAGCGGGATATTTTCTCACGCGCCGCTGTCTCTGTGCAGACGGAAGGAAAGGAAATACTTTTATGTCAGATAAGCAGAACAGCGTTTACCGCGATATTGCCGAACGTACGGGCGGCGATATCTACATCGGTGTTGTGGGACCGGTGCGCACGGGGAAATCCACATTCATCAAGCGCTTTATGGAGGAGCTGGTGCTGCCGAACATTGCGGACGGTTACAGCCGCGACCGTGCGAGAGACGAGCTTCCGCAAAGCGCGGCGGGGAAAACGGTAATGACCACCGAGCCGAAATTCATTCCGGATGAGGCGATACCGATAACCGTAGGAGACGGCGGCGCGCTGCGCGTCCGTATGATCGACTGCGTGGGATATATAGTCCCGGAGGCTCTCGGCGCCATCGAAAACGACCGTCCGCGCATGGTCCACACGCCGTGGAGCGACGAGCCTGTGCCGTTTATACAGGCTGCCGAGGAGGGAACGCACAAGGTGATATGCGAGCATTCCACCATCGGTATGATCGTTACGACCGACGGCACGATAGGGGAGATACCGCGCTCGGCTTACGAAGAAGCCGAGGAGCGTGTTGTCAGGGAGCTGCGCGCTATCGGCAAGCCGTTTGCGGTGATACTCAATTCCGCGCATCCGTCCTCACCCGAGGCGACGGCGCTGGGACACGAGCTTGAGGCAAAATACGGCGTTCCTGTGGCGCTTGTGAGCTGTCCGGAGCTTGACGCCGACGATATACGTGAGATACTTTCGATGATACTTGACGAATTTCCGGTCACCGAGGTATCCGTCAGGCTGCCAGACTGGATAGCCGCGCTCGCCCCGGATCATCGCATACGTGCGTCCGTTGAAGCCACGGTGCGCGAATGCGCTGCGGCGGCTGACAAAGCCGGCGACATTGCGGCGGCTTACTCCGGGCTTTCCGAAAACGAATATCTCGGTGAAGTCCGCATAGACAGCATTGATCTCGGCACCGGCTGTGCGTCTGTCAGCGCCGATGCGGCGGACGGACTTTTCTACACCGTCCTCGGCGAGGTGAGCGGACTTGATATCAAGGGAGAGGCTGACTTGTTCCGCCAGCTCGGCGAGCTTGCGGCAATTAAAAAGAAATACGACCGTATTTCCGAGGCGCTGGGAGACGCCGAGGAGAAGGGCTACGGCATCGTGATGCCGGGCGTCGGCGAGCTTAAGCTTGAAGAGCCTGAGGTGGTACGGCAGGGCGGCGGTTATGCTGTGAAGCTGCGCGCGACGGCTGAGTCCATACATATGATCCGTGCCGGCATCGAAGCCGAAGTAAATCCGATAGTCGGCAGCGAAGATCAGGCGCGCGAGCTGATAAGCTATCTGCGCCGCGAGATGGAGAGCGATCCCGGGTCCGTGTGGCAGTCCAACATGTTCGGGCGTTCGCTTTACGATCTCATAGGCGACGGTCTGCGCTCAAAGCTCGAACATCTCCCCGACGATGCGCGCGAAAAGCTCTCCGAAACGCTTGAGCGGATAATAAACGAGGGCATCGGCGGGCTTATCTGCATTCTCGTTTGACGTACTGCTCTTCGCGTGTGACGGAAGTGTGAGGGATAACGCATTTTTTACAATTATTTTGTGAAAAAACGCGATTGCCTATTTATTTTTCACAAAGAATATGCTATAATAAAGGTGCGGAAAGAAGATCGTGTCTGCTGCGCAGACACGAACGACACCGAGTATACAGTCAAAAAAGCAGGAGGTAAATCACTATGAAGATCACATTTGTCGGCAGACACATGAGCGTTCCGGAGGACATGAAGGACTTGCTTGAAAAGAAGCTTGCCAAATTCGACCGCTATTTTTCGGATGAACCGGACGCAACGGTAACCTTCAGCCGCAAACGCAATCGGGAAAATATTGAAGTTACAATATCGGCGGGCGGAACTCTTTTCCGCTGTACGCCGCTCACCGTAAAGGAGCTGGGCGTGACG
>CATYWI010000290.1 GCA_958414155.1 uncultured Anaerotruncus sp.
CGCCGCCGCGATGCTACGCGCGCTTCCTCTTTTTCTTTTTTTATAATATCTAATATTCCGCATAAACAGATGATTCCTTTCAGCTCCGGGCATGCGCCCTTGCCCTATTACTTTGCCCGTTTTTCGGTCAAATAAACCGCCGCTTTTTGGTCGCTTTCCGTACGCTTTCCGCACCCGTTTCAATGCAAAAAACTGTCCCGCCGATCCGAAAAAATTTATTTTTTTCTCTTGACAACCGGAAAAAAAGTGATATAATTTATTAGTAAACTAATTAGTTTGTCCACGCGGAGATATTATGCCGTTTCGGCATGGGTGCGGACAGAAAGGAGAAGATATAAAATGTCAACCGAAAACAAAGAAAAACGGCTGTGCGGGTGCCAGACTTCGGACGATTCGCTGACGCCGCCAATGCTTATCGGCATGATCGGCAGGATGCATATGAATCTCATGCGTAACACCGAGCCTGCCGGTTCGATAATGTCGCAAAACAGCTGCCGCATGATAATGCGAACGCTTGTGCATGGCGACGGTGTTTCACAGCTTGAGCTGGCGCGGTGCACCGGATTGAAGCCGCCGACTGTCAGCGTCGCTCTCGGCAAAATGGAGCGCGAGGGCTACATCGAGCGCCAGGTGTGCGCCACCGACGGGCGCGAGGTGCACGTTTATCTTACCGATTCGGGGCGCAGACTTGAAGAGGAAACACAGGCGCGTTTGCGCAACGCGGACGCGATAGTTATGCGGGACGTAACGCCCGAGGAGAGCGAGACACTGCGGCGTATTCTGCTTAAGATCAGGCGCTCGCTGGCGGAAAACGAAAACAGCGTCGATCCGCACATGCGCAACTCAATAAACGAGGAAAAGCAGTGAGAAAACAGTGAGGAAAAACAGTAAACAATGAAAAAACTCATCAAATACCTTAAGCCATACACATTTTTCGCGCTGATATCGCCGTTAATGATGGCTTGCGAGGTCGCGGCAGATCTTCTTTTGCCGTATCTGACCTCATTTATAATCAACTACGGAATTTCGGGCATCCCGCTTGACGACCCGGAAAACGGCTCGAAGGCCGCCGCGCGTATAGTTTCGCTCTTCTGCGGCGACTCGCCCACCGGGATGCAGATGATAGTTACCTTTGGTCTGCTCATGCTCGGAATAACCCTTGTGGGCGGATTTTTCGGCACAATGTGCGCTTACACCGCGGCGCGCGCGGCGCAGGGATTCGGCAACGATCTGCGCTGTGACGCATACCGCCATGTAATGGCGCTGTCGGTCGAACAGACCGATAAATTCACCACCGGCTCGCTCGTAACACGTATGACCAACGATGTCACGCGGCTCGTTGAGCTTGTGGAATCCGTCCTGCGCATGTTCGTGCGCGCCCCTGTGTTTTTCATCGGCGGTACGATCATGCTTCTGCTTCTCAATGTGGATTTCGGACTTGTGCTTATCGGGTCGCTGCCGCTGCTCATTATTACGGTGGTCGTAATACTTAAAAAAGCCGTTCCGATGTTCAGCGTCATGCAGACCAAGCTCGACCGCGTGAACTCGGTCGTGCAGGAGGATGTTTCCGGCGCGCGTGTCATCAAGGCTTATGTGCGCGAGGATTACGAGTGCGGTCGTTTTGACCGCGCCAACCGCGAGCTTTGCGATACGAACCTTCATGTTATGTTGCTCATGACATGGTTTTCGCCTGTTCTCAGCCTCATACTCAACTTTTCCGTTGTCGCCCTTTTCCTTATCGGCGGCAGCCGCATCAATGCGGGCAGCACGGGAATGAGCGCCGGCGCGATAATGGCAGCCATCACCTACGTGACGCAGGTCATCTTCTCGCTTATGCAGGTCGCAATGATGTTCCAGTCCATGTCCCGCGCGGCGGCGTCCGCCGAGCGTGTGTGCGAGGTGCTTGAGTCCGAGCCTGTCGTTCTCGGCGGCAGCATTGACGATCCCGAACCTCACTGCACCCGTTCCACCCCTGCCATTGAGCTGCGCGGGGTCAGCTTCCGCTATCCCGGCACGCACGGCAAGCCCGTGCTCAACAATATCGATCTTACGGTGGCGCGCGGTGAGACGGTTGCCGTTATCGGTGCGACCGGATCGGGAAAATCCTCGCTTTGCAAGCTGCTCATGCGTTTTTACGACGCCGATTCGGGTGAGATCCTTATCGACGGCAAGCCGATAAAGGAATATTCTCTCCGCGCCCTGCGTCGCAAGTTCGGCTTTGTCATGCAGAAGAGCGTGCTTTTCTCGGACACCATTGCCAACAACATACGCTGGGGCAAGCCCGATGCCGACGACGGCGAGGTCAGGACTGCCGCCGCGACCGCTCAGGCAGATTCGTTTATCCGCGATTTTGCCGAGGGCTACGATACGTTTGTCGCCGAAAAGGGAGCGTCCCTTTCCGGCGGACAGAAACAGCGCGTTTCGATCTCGCGTGCGCTCGTGCGCCGTCCCGAGATCCTGATACTTGACGACTCTACGTCGGCGCTCGACCTTGCTACCGAGGCGCGCCTGCGCTCCTCGCTCCGCTCCTCGCTTTCCGACACCACCGTCATCATGGTGGCGCAGCGGATAGCCAGCGTGCGCGACGCCGACCGCATTGCCGTTATCGAAAACGACGGCAGTATCCTTCATTTTGCGCCGCACGATGTGCTTATGCGTGAGAGCGCCACATACCGCGATATTTACAATTCGCAAATGAAAAACAGTGCGGAG
>CATYWI010000291.1 GCA_958414155.1 uncultured Anaerotruncus sp.
GTTGGCGTCATGCTTGTCGAAACGGACGGCGGCGCATTGTTCCGTGTGAACGGTTCATCCTACATGGCGCCGCACGGTAACTGGTACCGGCTCTCCTGCGAAGAGGGCGCGTGCGAAACAGTGCGCGGACAGTCCAAAATGGTACGCCTTGCGTACAATAAATGGTCGATCCCCGAGGGAGCCGAGCATGATGTGACATACGAGGCGCAGTGGCAGGCAGACGCTGAAAAAGCCGATGCGTGCGGTCACGGCGGCGGAGATTATTGGGTCCTTGAACAGTTCTTCAATTCGATAAGAGCCGGCAAACCCGGATTTCTCAATGTATACCGTGCAACTGCCATGGCGGCGGTCGGAATTCTCGGATGGCGTTCGGTGCTTGACGGTTCACGCGAATATACTATCCCCGACTTTTCAAAGGAATCGGAGCGCATAGCATGGGAGGCGGACGATCTGTCCCCCTTTCCCGCGTCGGAAAGACCGAACATGATACCGTACACCTCGGTACCGGTGTCTGCGGATGTTGTAAGGAATATACTGGCGCATGAAGCTCCCGCTTCAACAGGCAAGACCGAGTCGGAAATAGAAGCCGAGTCAAAGAATTTCGGCGAAAGCAATGTGGTCATAAAGTAATGGAAAAACGTAAAACCGTAAAATTCGGAGTTGTGGGATGCGGACTGATGGGAAGGGAGTTCGCCTCTGCCGCTGCAAGGTGGTGCCACCTTGTGACCGATCTGCCACGTCCCGAGATTGTTGCCGTATGCGATCTGAACGAAAGCGCACGCGCATGGTTCACCGATAATTTTTCATCGGTTCATCTCTCGACTCCGGATCTCGGCGAGCTTCTCGCCGATCCCGAAGTAGAAGCGGTATACTGTGCCGTTCCTCACAATCTGCACGAGAAATTTTACACCGCAATTATAAATTCAGATAAACACCTTATGGGTGAAAAGCCTTTCGGCATAGATCTTGCCGCCAACCGTGCGATCGTAAATGCTGTAAAGGCTCACCCGGGGAAGATCGTTCGCTGCTCAAGCGAATTCCCTTATTATCCTGCGGCGCAGAAGCTGATAAAGAAAATAACGGAAGGGAAGTTCGGCAAGCTGATAGAAGTGCGCTCTTCCTTCTGCCACTCAAGCGATATGGATACACAAAAGCCCATCAACTGGAAACGCCGCATAGAGACAAACGGCGAATACGGCTGTATGGGGGACCTCGGTCTGCATACCGAGCACCTTCCGTTCCGCATGGGCTGGATACCCGAAAGCGTTTACGCTAATCTCAGTAAGATCATAACCCGCCGTCCGGACGGTCAGGGCGGATATGCCGACTGCCTTACCTGGGACAACGCTCGTCTTGATTGTCGCGTTCCGGACGGCAACGGAGGATATTTCCCGATGTATCTTGAGACCAAACGCCTTTGTCCCGGCGCCACCAACCGATGGAGCATCGAGGTTGACGGACTTGATTATTCCGCACGCTTTTCCACCGATGATCCCGGAGCATTCTGGTACACGGAAGCGGTCGGTCGCGAGCAGGCATGGTGCCGTCTCAATGTCGGATATAAGCCGATGATCCCGACGATAACCGGCGGTATATTCGAATTCGGATTTACGGATGCTATCCTTCAGATGTGGGGATCGTTCATCGCGGAGGTTGCCGGAATGAAGGAAGCGGCTCCGTTTGGCTGTGTATTGCCGGAGGAAACTGTGCTTTCGCACAGAGTTCAGACTGCAGCGCTCGTCTCGCACCGCGAACGCAGAAGCGTTATGCTTGAAGAGATCCCAGAATGATTTCCGGATACACACGTTAGTTATAAGGAAAGGAAACCGGACATGTTCAAAAATATTTCTCTTTCTCTTGCCGATATAACCGGCAGGGAATACATAAACGGGATAATAGAAGGCGCATGCTTCTTCGGCACGCTCACGCGCGATGAAGCCAAGGCGCTGGCATACGAAAAGATCGATTTTTATCCCGTAGAAGCCCAACTGCGCAACAGTGAGCTGGTCTCGTTCGTCGGACACGAGGTCGTAAAGCCTGTTGCCGACCCCAACGATGGGGCGCCGACCGATGCTTTCCGCCATGCGGAAAATCGGCTTGCGGCTCCGCTGGGAGCATACGGCTGCTACCGTCTGGGAGAGGACGGAAAGCTCTATCTTACAGGTAAGAGCGAGCATTATCACGCGTCTCTCGGGCATTCGTTTCCCGGCTACAAGCTCATTGATATGGCGCGCCGCCTGGGGATCCCCAATGCCACTCACAACAACACACGCGGATATATCACAAGACTCTGCGAAAAGCGCATAGTCGAATATGCAAACGGGATATCTCCGGATGAAGCGGATGCAGATGAACGCTTTGCAGCCGTCGCGGCGTCGCATGAGCCTCATGTGCTCAATCGTGTAATAAATCTTGAAACAGGCTCTCTCGGAGTGGAAGCCGGCGTAAAGATGATGCTTCGCCGCTTTTATCGTTGCTCACCCGTCACGGAAGAGCCTTCATATGCGGGAAAAACACCTGTATTTCTTGTAATGTCGGACACCTCCGGAGGCAAGACGGGCAACTACCACGGTACAACGGTGCTTACGCAGACCTTCCGCGGTCTTTGGAATGAGTTCTACGGCGAGATCGAAAAAGCCGGTATATATAAAGCTGACGTTAGATAACGATACTTTTGAAAACACTGGAAAATCAAGGTTTTTC
>CATYWI010000292.1 GCA_958414155.1 uncultured Anaerotruncus sp.
CCGTATCATGATATCTGACACCGAAGACTCCACCACGACCTCACCCCTCGGATACGTCGCACGGCGCGCCCGATACCGACTCCACATATTCCTTCACCGGGCGCGGGTCCTGCCACATTGCCCTGCCGGTGAATATTACATAAACACGCTCAAGCGTCACCCTGCCGTCCGCGAAAACAGTACGCACACGCACCTCAACATCCTCCGCGGCAAGGTCGAATTGCCGGCACACAGCCTCGCACAGTGCCTCGCCTATCTCACCGGCGCTCTGACGCTCAAGCGCCGCTATAAGCTCATCCGGTACGTCGGTGTCGCTCCGAACGTCCGGGACCGTAACGATGCCCGACTCAAAAAGCTCCCGCACGCGCCCCGCCGCGCCGGCAAGCGGCGCGGCTATCACGCAGATCAGCGCCATCGTACCGAGAAGACGCACCTCGCGAGCCGAGGCATCATCCGGCAGAACGAGCAACGCCACCGACACGACGAGCGCCGCGCCTACGATACCGCATATGTATTCTTTCATTTCACTTTTCTCCGACAAATAACAACCCGGCTCACGCCACAGCCGCCGAGGTCAGCGCAAACACCGTCAGTGCAAACACGAATATCAACGCCGAGAGCGCCGCGGCAGCGGTGAGCAGTCCGTACACCGACGACATTTCGCGGTAAAGCTGCCCCGCCGTGCCGACGCCGAGCATATCCGCCACTCCCGCCGAGGCAAGAAACGCAAAGCGGGAAAGCATCAGCGATACGAGCGTTGGCAAAAGCAGGAGCACCAGCACGACTATCCCTGCCGTGCCGACAGTGGAACGCAGCATTGAAACGCTTGCCGCAAGCGTGCGCAGCGAATCCCCGACGGTAGAGCCGACGACGGGGATCATACTTCCCGCCACAAATTTTGCCGTCCGAAAGCCGAGTCTGTCCCCGGATGCCGTAAGCACGCTTTGCGCACCGAGCGCGGTGCCGAGCAGTACCGCGGCAAGCCCCAGGATAGTCCCCACCGACTTACCGATGAATTTGGACAGTCCCGAGGTGCGCACACCCGGCAAAAATGCCCCCGCGACCGCAAGTGCCGTCATGACCGACACGGCGGGCATGAGCACGGCAGTGGTGAAAAGCCCGATAAGCTCGAGCCACAAAAGCACCGTTGAATTATTCAGCGCCGCGCCGCCGGAATTGCCGCCCATTGCGTAAAGCACGCCCATAAGCGGCAAAAGCGCACTCATGATGAGGCGCTGACGCTCAAAATAAGCGCTTATCGCCTCAAAGCTGGCATACTGTGTCCCGACAGCGGCAACTGCCGCAGCCGTGTTGATGATAAGCGTTATCGCACCGCCGAGTCCGCGCGGCGCAGCAAGATCGCGCACGCTGCCGAGCACTGCCGCCGCAAGAGCCACACCGCAAAGCGTGGCAAACAGGCGCACCGAAGCTCCGATGCCGCCCCCGAGCGCCGCAAGAGCCGCGTCAAGCAGATTTTTCCCGCCCGCCGCCTCGTGCACGGCGGCGGCAAGTCCTGAAGGCTCGAAGGTGAAAAAATCCTCCGGCAGCAGCTCTGCGACCTCATCCGGGATCGCATCGTAAAAGTCGCCTATGCCGTCAAGCTCATCCTCAGCCGCCGCGCCGTGCGAAGCAAAAAACACCGCAAAAACGACCGTCGCCGCGACAAACACCGCGCGTAAAAGCCAATGCCTTGTTTTCATTTTTATGACTGTTCCTTTCTCCGGCACTATCCCATATTTTTTTCATTACATCCCCGCAAGGTCGCCTACGATATCAAGCGCGCGGCGAAAAAGCGGCAGTGACAACAGCAGGACCTCTATTTTTCCGACCGTTTCAAGCGCCGATCCGACGCCCGCCGCACCGCATTCACGGCATATATCGGCAGCCAGTTTTACCGCAAGCGCCACGGCAAGCGCGCGCACAAGGACCTCCATGTCATCCCCAAGCGCCGCGCCGGCGTCGCCGCCGAGATATGCGGCAAGCGGCGCCGCCATCGCCACGCCCGCACCGAGGAGCAATACCGCGGCGGCAATGCGCACGGGGATATCCAGATCCCGCCTTACCTCGCGCAAAAGCATTGCGGCAAAGGACGCTATAAGCGCCACTCCGCACATTTTAAGCGTATCCATGACCTAAAGCCCGAATATCCCGCGTACCGAGGTGAACAGCCTGCCGACCTCGCCGATCAGCATCATAAGCACGACCACGATGCCGGCGACCGTGACAAGCGTTGCCTGCTCGTCGCGCCCGGATTTTGAAAGTATCTGAGCCGATGCCGCCACAAGCAAGCCGACCCCGGCGATTTTGAGTATCAGGGTTATATCCATATTTAGATCATCCTCGCTTTGTACCATACGTTTCAGAAGAGTATCAGCGCTGCCGCTGCCGCGGCTGATATGACTATCGAAAGAGAGGCGCGACGTCGGCGCGGCAGCTCTGCCTCAAGCCTTGCCCGCACTGTGCCGAGCGAGGAAAGACAGGCATCGCAAAGGCGAAGCTGTTCCTCGCGGAAGCCGCGCCCGAAGGAAGCGCAGAAGGGCGCTATCACGCGCCATGCTTCCGCCTCAAGACCGGAGCGTGCGCATTCGGCAAGCGACATAAGATCCTCGGGCGGAGCGCCGCCCTGCCAGCCGCAGTCGGCAAGCATACGCCTCAACATTGCTGACGGCATCCTTGCCTGCGGTGCAGAGAAGCACCAC
>CATYWI010000293.1 GCA_958414155.1 uncultured Anaerotruncus sp.
TTTTCCTTGAATGTGAATCCGAGTATTGCAACACGAGCGTTTTTGACCGGTTTTTCCGCTTTTATCAGGCTTTTTACCGTGTTTTCACCGATATATTTTCCCATGCCGTCGTTTATGCGTCTGCCCGCCAGAATGACCTGACTGTGATATCCGAGCATATCCGCGCGGTAGGTGAGATAGTACGGATCAACGCCTATGCAGTGACCGCCCACAAGTCCGGGGTAGAACTTAAGGAAGTTCCATTTTGTTCCCGCCGCTTCAAGCACCGACTTTGTGTCGATGCCCATTTTGTTGAAGATGATGGAAAGCTCATTCATAAACGCGATGTTGATGTCGCGCTGGCTGTTTTCGATGACCTTTGCCGCCTCGGCTACCATAATGTTGGCGGCGCGGTGAACGCCCGCCTCCACCACCAGCTCGTATACGCGCGCGACCTCATCAAGCGTTTCTTCATCCATGCCGGAGACGATCTTTCTGATATTTTCAAGCCTGTGAACCTTGTCGCCGGGATTTATGCGCTCGGGAGAGTAGCCGACCTTGAAATCAACGCCGCACTTAAGACCGGATTCGGCTTCAAGGATAGGCACGCAGACCTCCTCGGTAACGCCTGGGTAAACGGTGGATTCAAAAACGACTATGCTTCCCGGCATAAGATTGCGCCCTACGGTGCGGCTTGCTCCCTCGACCGGAGAAAGATCGGGCGTGTGATCGTCGTGTACCGGCGTTGGAACGGCGACTATGTGAAAGCGCGCCTCGCGCAGGCGCGTTTCATCGGCTGTGAATTCAACCCGGCAGTTTCTTACCGCCTCGTTGCCGACCTCGCCCGTCGGGTCTATGCCGTTTTTGTATGCGTCTATCTTTTTTTGATTTGTGTCAAAGCCTATTACACGAACTTTCTTTGAAAAAGCGACCGCTATCGGCATTCCGACATATCCGAGACCGGTAAGCGACAGCGCTGCCTCACCTGACAGCAAACGTTCATATAGCGACATGTTTATAATTCCTTTCGATCTCTGCGGCGGCAGATAAGTCTGCCGCCGCATTCAATAATATAGTATCACAATAATTGAAAAAAGTCAATAGATTTTATGCCAAAAGCGCCGCGCCGGCGTGTGAGACGCCCGGGAACGTATAATTTATCTGAAAAATCAAATAAAAAGGTAGACAAGGACGCCCTAAAATGATATAATAAAATGATGGATTGTCGGTTTTGCCGTTACAGATGCCGCATTGTCTTTTTCGGGCGATGCGCGTGGGTATACATTGCGGCTTGACCCATGGAAGGACGTGCGTGATATGAAACATGTTTTTATACTCAACCCGGCAGCGGGAAAGGGTGATGATATCGCTCCACTTACTCTTAAGCTCGAAAGCGAATGCAAAAGACTGGGTGTCGATTATTTTATATACCTTACTCAGTCTCCCGGCGACGCTACCGAGTTTATTCAGCGTGAGTGCGCCGAGGGCGGGAAATTTCATGGGAAGACATGCCGCTTTTATGCCTGCGGCGGCGACGGAACCATATCAGAGGTGCTTGACGGCGCGGCAAGGGTAGAGGGTGCCGAGGTCGGCGTTATCCCCATAGGTACCGGAAACGATTTTTGCCGTAGTTGTACGCCGCGCGAGCTTTATTTTGATATCGAGGCTCAGATAAAGGGTACGGCTATCCCGATAGACGCGGTGAAGTACAACGGAAAATATTCAGCCAATATGATAAATATCGGCTTTGACTGCGAGGTCGTGCGCGATGTTGCGCGCATAAAACGCAAGTCGTGGGTACCGGGCGGACTGGCATACATATTCGGACTTGTACGCACTCTCGTGCGTAAGCCCGGGGTCTCCTTTACGCTTAGTATTGACGGCGGAAAGCCCGAGCATTACGATCTTTTGCTTTGTGCCATCGCCAACGGACCGTACTGCGGAGGCGGATTTGATGCACTGCCTATGGCGGAGCTTTCTGACGGCAAGGTGAATATCATTAAGGTAAAGAATATTTCCCGCTTTAAATTCATAACGCTGGTCAAAAAATATAAGGACGGAACATTGCCCGAAAGCAAAAAGGGCGAAAAATTTTGTGAGTACGTCAGCTGTCGGCATGCTGTTTTTGAGTTTGATAAAACTCAGGCTGTCTGCGTGGACGGTGAAATACACGAGCTTGACCGTCTTGAAATAGACGTAGAGCCGGGTAAATTCATATTTTCGGCACCTCGCGGGGCGGTCATGGGCAGTGCGCTTGACGGCGCTGCCGCCAAGGCGAGCCGCGTTCCTGCCAACTGAAATAAAAAATGAAGCTGATTGTTTTTTCCGATTCTCACGGCAGAACGGCAATGATGCAGCGGGCTGCCGAGGCACATTTTGATGATCCGGATACCGCAGGGATCGTCCACCTCGGGGACGGATACGAGGACCTTTCATTTATAGATACGAGAGGATTGCCTGTCTGGCGTGTGCGCGGTAATTTTGAAGATTACATGTATGCGCTGTCCTCGCGGCGCAACGATGTGCCGCGCGAACTGCTTTTCAGCCTCGGTGGATACAATATCCTGATAATGCACGGTCATCGATTCGATGTGAAGAGCGGGTATGAGCGCGCGGCGGCATATGCTGCCGACCGGGAAGCCGATATACTCATGTTCGGTCATACTCATGTGATGACAGAAAAATATCTTCCCGCGGGGACGCCTGTCGGAACACAGC
>CATYWI010000294.1 GCA_958414155.1 uncultured Anaerotruncus sp.
ACAAAACAGCTTTGTTAAGGTTGAGGTTTGCCACGATTCATTTCTCCTTCGTATTTATACCTTGTCTCCGCTATGCGGAGCACCGCTTATTCGGCGGATTCTTCTTTTACGGCTTCCTCGGCGGGAGCGGCTTCCTCGGCAACTGCGGCTTCTTCGGTAGCGGCGTTGGCGGCTTCCTCGGCGGCAGCAGCGGCAGCGGCTGCTCTGTCGGCAGCGCGGCGGGCAACTCTCTCGGCAACAGCCTCATCGATCTTTATGACCATCGAGCGCATGACAGTCTCGTCGATGTTGAGAAGTCTTTCAAGCTCGGTCGGGAAATCCGAAGGAGCCTTGAAGGTAACGACGGTGTAATAGCCCTCGTTCTGATCGTTGATGGGGTACTCAAAGCGGCGCTTGCCCCACTCGGCAACGTCGATGATCTCACCGTTGGTATCGATGAGGTTTACGAATTTCTGCACTGTGGGTGCGGCTGCGTCAGCGCCTGCGCTGATGTCCGCAACGAACATGCATTCGTATGCGTTTGTTCTGATTTCTTTTTCCATATTATAACCTCCCTATGGACTTTACGTCCGTGCCGAAATGGCACGGCAAGGAGACGGGGGCACGCCTGTCCCCGTATCAGTTAAATATTATACCACAGCTTTTTTTATGTGTCAAGCGTTTTTCGGAAAGAAAACCGCCCCGTCTTCAAAAAAGATAAAATTTGCGTCATGGGTTTACAAGTGAGCCGATAGGTGATATAATTATAAAAAGTACTGCGACCGGGAGACATGAATGAATATACAGGATCAGTTTGGATATACGGAGGATACCTCCGGCATATGGGAGCTTTCCGACGATGCGCTTGACGGCACCGCGGGGGAACGCCCTTTCGTTTTTATTGATTTTGACACGCCTCTTGACCGCCTTGAGAGCGTTATATCGCGCTATGTCGAGTCCGGCGCGGGCGGGCTGATACCTTATCTGCCTGCCGACAATTCGTCTGCCGATGCCGACGGAAGCACAGCCGTTGCCGCGCGCCGCCGGTTTTACAGTGCGCTTTTGCCGCTTGCAAAGCGCGCGGGACTTTTGGTCGCTTTTACGCTTGATAAATATCTTGAACGCACATGGATAGATGCCGAGGATGCACTTTACGAGAATGCAACGCGTGCGCGCGTGCTGACAGCGCATTCCTACCCCTGCTCCGACCGCGAGGAGGTCGCACTCACCATGCATGACGGTATCCATATGTCTGTGACCGCACTGCATGAGGAAAACGGTGATACGGTCGATCTGCGCGACCGCGTGAGCGGCGACGTGGTGACATGGCGTGCACCGTACGGAAACTGGACGGTGACAGAGTACAATTGCGTGCCGGATTATGAATCGCGCCGCGTGAATATACTGTCATACGATTCGTCGATCAAATACATCCGTGCGGTGTGGTCGCTGTTTGCGGATATTTTTGAGCCGTACATCGGGAATGTCCTCACCATGCTCTGTTACCGTCATCTTTGCTACGGCTCGCGCAACCGCCGCGACTGGGATGACGCCTTCAACGAAAAATTCCGTGAGCGCTACGGCTTTGACCCCGCGCCGTACTATCCTGCACTGTTTGATTTTGCGGGGAACGATACCAATCATTATAAGGCGTTGTTTTTCGATTGCCGTGCACATATGCTGCGCGAGGGCTTTCTGCGCGCCGCCTCGGATTTTGCCGAGGAGATAGGGCTTTCGCTGTTCGGAAATATATCCGAGCCGAAGCTCTCGCAGTGCTCTCCTATCACGGGCGACGCCATGCTCGACAACAGCGCTTCGCCGTGCGGCGTTTTTGAACGCGCGTATCTTTACGGTATGAATTCGGTAAAGGTTGCGGCGGGCGCCGCCTTCGGGATAGGGCATTACGATGTCGGCTGTGAGCTTTTCCGCGATTACGGCGGATTGCGGCGCGGTATATACCTTCGCGACGCCGAGCACGCGATCGCACGCGGCGCAAACCTTACCGCGATGCATCTGCCGCTGCCCTCGGAGAAGAACGAGGAGCCGATGGATATCCTCTGCGCCTTCGGCAGACGTATGCGGCGTGTGCTGAGAGGAGCGCGGCAGATAGCGGATATCGCGGTCATATACCCGATATACTCGCTCCATTCGACTGTCAATCTGTACGAGGCGGAGGTAGAGGAGGGTGAATATGAATACCCCGATACGCCGCCGAACGCCGACTATATGACGGTGATAAACAGCATATGTCTGTGCTCCGGGCATGACGTGATACTTCTGCATCCCGATGCTGTCGCCGGACGGGCGACGGTAGAGGGGGGACTTCTGCGCATGCCGGGGCAGAAGGAGGACGAGGCATTCCGCGCCGTAGTGTTGCCTGCAAGCGAGATGTGTTCGCTGGCATCCATGCGTGTCTTGCGTGATTATTACGATGCGGGCGGCAAGATAATCGCCACCGGTCAGCTCCCGCGCCGCGCATTTGAGTTTTCGCCCGGAAATACCGATGCCGACAGAGAGATGTGCGAGATCGTAGATCATATTTTCGGCGGGAAGGCGAGCGATCCTTCGTATATGACGGATTACTGCCACAACAGGAACGAAAATGGCGGGGAGGCGTTCTTCCTTTACTTTTCGCTTACGGCATCCGACGGCACCGCAATGGTTTCAAGCCGCGATATTGCCGATGCGCTTCATGATATCGGCATAAATTTCGACAT
>CATYWI010000295.1 GCA_958414155.1 uncultured Anaerotruncus sp.
GAGCTGTCGGGACCGCCCGAAAGTCCGTCTATCATAAAATCTGTTTTGGAAAGCGGATTTTCCGCCGCGCGGCTTATTGCCGCGCCGTCGCAGAAGGGAAGAAACAACTCGCGCAGCAGAGAGCATTCCATGCCCTCGACTCCGAGCACGCCCTCGGATGACGGTGCGGCTTTTCTTTTTTCCTTGCCCTCGATGCGCGGAACGTACAGCCTTATCAGTCGTTCGGGCGGTATGATCCCCGAAAGATGCGAGCGTATCAGCTTGCCCGCGCCGTCGGGATCGGTAAGCACTATAATCGGCGTTTTTTTGGCGAGCGCACGTATGAGCGCGGCTTTTTCGCGGTTTTTGAAAACCCCGAAGCCGTCTGTGGTGATTATCCTTGTATCGATGACAGAGGCGAGCTTCTGTCGGTCGTATTTTCCCTCAACTATCACAGGGGAGGGGATGACGAGCTTTTCTTCATTCATTTTCTTGTTCCGAAATACAATATAACGGCAATGCCGAGTATTATCCTGTAAACGCCGAAGGCGGAAAAGGAATGTTTTTTCACAAAGTCGGTAAGGAAGCCGATAACGGCGAGGGAGACTGCAAATGCGGTGACGAATGCCACGGCAAGCGCCGCATGCGATACCGCGGGCAGTACATCGCCCGAAGCTGAAATATATTTTGCAAATCCGAGGCATTTCAGCGTTCCGGCGCCGAGCATGGCGGGCAGAGCCATAAAAAACGAGAATTCGGCGGCAGCCGGGCGTGATACTCCGAGACAGCACGCCCCGAGTACGGTGGAGCCGGAGCGTGATGTGCCCGGAATTATCGCCAACGCCTGAAAGATGCCTATGGTAAGTGCTTCGCGAAGGGTTATCGAGCCTGTGTCGGTCACGCGCGGCGTTTTACCGCGCCGTATGCGCTCGATCACGATAAAAAGCACTCCGTATATCACAAGCGCCGCCGCGACCACGGCGGGGGTGTACAGCCAACCGTCAATGTCGCGTCCCGTTGTTTTTTCAAGCAGACTGTCGATAACTGTGCCGACTGCCGCAGCCGGCAGAGACGCAACCGCTATCTTTGCCCACAAAAGCAGTGCCGCACGGCACGCAGGGCGGTTTTCGCAGATGTTCTTTATCCGCAAAAACGGGAACAGCCGATCAAAAAAGCGCACTGCAACGGCAAGTATCGCACCGAACTGTATCACAACGTCGAACATTTCAAGAAATTCGTCGCGCAGCGACGGTGCAAGACCTTCACCGAGAGCCAACGCGGGAAGCTCGCCGAGCAGTATCAGGTGTCCGGTAGAGCTTACCGGCAGCCATTCGGTTATTCCTTCTACTATTCCGTAAATAAGGGCGCGCAAAAGCTCCGCAAACATAATATCAGCCTTTCATCGGATATCTTTGCACGTCCTTTTGCCGGCTCAATTACCGGCGCGCAGTATGTCGCCCGGCGTGACCTTCACAGGTACACGCAGGTAGTATATCATGGAGGGATGCGGAGCGGCATTTATCGGCGTACCGTCCTCGCCGTACATTTCGGCGGCGGTAAACGGCTCGCCGGGCTTGCCGGGGGTGAGAAGCTCTGCTGTCTCTCCGACTGTCAGCTTGTTGCGCTGAGTGAAGCGGAAGAGAGTCCCGTTTTCGTTTTCGCGCTCAAGTCCTGCGGGCAACTCGCCTGTTTCAAGCGCAAGCGCAAGATACGCCTTTTCGCGGATGTATCCCTTTTCGCTGCACAGCTTGGGGTCGCTCATAGGTTTGTCAAAGTAAAATCCGGTGTCATATTCGCGGTGAGATACCGAGCAAAGCTCGTCAAGCCAGCGCGGATCGGTGCGGTAGCCCTCGGGGTCGGCGGCGAATGCATCTATTGCCATGCGGTACGCGTTCGTTACAACAGCCGCATAGTACGCCGACTTGACGCGCCCCTCAAGCTTGAACGACGCGATCCCCGCGTTTATAAGCTCGGGGATATGCCCTATCATGCATATGTCGCGCGATGACATTATAAATGTGCCGGCGTCGGTTTCCTCTATCGGGTAGCGCTCGTCCGGGCGCTTTTCTTCCATCAGCGTGTAATTCCAGCGGCAAGGCTGGGCGCATCTGCCGTGATTGGCGTCGCGTCCCGTCATTGCGTTTGACAGGAGGCATCTGCCGCTGTATGATACGCACATCGAGCCGTGGACAAAGCATTCAAGCTCTACCTCATCCGGCAGTGCGGCGCGTATCTCGGCGATCTCGTCAAGCCTCAGCTCGCGTGCCAGCACGAGGCGTGAAGCTCCCATTGCCGCATACGCAAGCGCGGCGGCAGGCGAGGTTATACTCGTCTGTGTTGAGATATGGATATGCGCCTCGGGTATCTCCTTTTTCAGCAGTGCGATAACGCCGAGGTCGGCGGCGATAAATGCATCCGGATGCGCACCGCGCACGGCACGCAGAAATTCGGTAAGCGCGGGGTATTCGTTGCCGTGTGGCAGCACATTTACCGTTATATACAGCTTTTTGCCGCATGAGTGCAGCAGCTCCGCCGCGCGGTATATCTCTTCAACGGTAAAATTGCGGGAGGCGGAGCGCATCCCGAATGCCTCTCCGGAAAGATATACTGCATCCGCGCCGTATCGCAGTGCCGCGTTCAGCTTTTCAGAATCTCCGGCGGGGGAGAGAAGCTCCGGCTTTTTTATTTTTATGTTCATGACCGGTCTTTCTTTTTT
>CATYWI010000296.1 GCA_958414155.1 uncultured Anaerotruncus sp.
TGGTCAAAGTTCTGTTGTAGAATTTTACGCGCCTTGACCAAAGACAATAATGACTTGTAGATATGAATCTGCACTCACTTCACCGACAAGGTGCTTCATGTTCTGATGTTACTAAAGAGGTATAGTGGATAAGAACCTGCACTCATTTCAACCTCGGGGTATGAAGCTACAAATCTGCTCAAACGTCACCCGAGTCTAAATAAAGAAGGGCGGGTGTGGGTGGAGGTGAGAACGCCGAGATTTTCAAGGGAGTGAAGCGCAAGATATGCATTGCGGGAGGTGAACCTCATCGCTTTGGCAAACTCGGACGCCTTGAAGGCACGCCCCGAAAGCCCGGTCGGAAGAAGCCCGTAAAAATCCTCCGGCAGCTCAAGGGCTACTACATCAATCAGCCCCGTGGGAAAAAGCTCAAAGCGCGAGGAGCCGCGCTTGCCGCCGTTCCCCCAGCCGTCAAGAAAACGGTATTCCTCGGCTTCGATCATGAGGAGCCGAAGCCCGACACGCCCGGAAGCAATAAGCTCGGAAATGTATACCGTGTCGGGCAGAACATCCGCCGCACGCCGTGAGGGAGCGCGGCGCGGCGAGGGCGTTGCCTCGCCGCTTTCAGGATCTATCCAGATAATGCGCCGCCGCGCCGCCACCGGATGCACCACTGTCACGTGGTACGCAGTGTTTGCGGCATACCACTCCAGCTTTTTGCGCAAGGGCCAGAAGGAGCCGGTCTGGATCTCATATATCTCGTCGCCGCAAAGTACGTCGGCGACATATTTTTTTGATTTTTTCGTCTCGTCCCCGACGGCAACGTCAGGACGCTGCTCGTGATAGGAGGAGTCGGAACAAATAAATCGCTTCAGCGCAGCATGCATACGCTTTTCGTTGAGCACACCGACACCGCTTTCGTCGCCCGAATATTCCCCCTGCGCCGCCGCTGTCACATCACGGCATATCGCCGCAAAGCGCTCGCGCTCCGCGTCGGTGCAGGAATATACTTCCGCGCCGTCCATCTGTCAGGTGGCAATGCCGGCAAACTGGCTTTCGTAGAGTTTGGAATATTCCCCTCCGCGCGCCAGAAGCTCGTCGTGGTTGCCCGTTTCAACGATCTCACCGTGCGAAAGCACCACTATGACATCGGCGTTGCGTATCGTGGAAAGACGGTGCGCAATGATGAGAGAGGTGCGGTTTTTCATCAGCTCAGCCATTGCCTTCTGAATGTGCATTTCGGTGCGCGTGTCAACGGACGACGTTGCCTCGTCAAGAATGAGTATCTTGGGATCGGCAAGTACGGCGCGCGCAATGGCAAGCAGCTGGCGCTGTCCCTCGGAAAGATTGCTTCCGGACTCGGCAAGCACCGTGTCGTAGCCCTCGGGCAGACGCTCGATAAAGGTGTCGGCACGCGCGGTCGCGGCGGCGCGCTTCATTTCGTCATCGGTGGCGTCAAGCCTGCCGTACTTTATGTTGCTGCGGATTGTGTCGGAAAACAGAACGGTGTCCTGAAGCACTATCGCAATTGCACGGCGAAGCGTGGATTTGGGTATCTCTGTGATATCGGTGCCGTCAATGGTTATTCTGCCGCCGTCAAGCTCATAAAAACGGGTAAGCAGATTGACGATAGTTGTTTTGCCGGAACCGGTTGCGCCGACGATAGCTATCTTTTGCCCCGGCTTGACCGACAGAGAAAGATCCTTCAGCACACGCTCACCCTCAACATAGGAGAAGTCTATATGCTCAAAATCTATGTCGCCGTGAATGTCGGCGGGAGTGATGTCTGACTTGCCCTCGTCTACCTCGTTTGGCGTGTCGAGAATGTCAAAGATACGCTCGGCGCCCGCAAGAGCGGTGAGGAGGGAGGAGTACTGGTTGGCTATCATGTTTATAGGCCGCGAGAGCTTTTTGGAGTACTGGAGCATAGCCTGTATCGAGCCTATCGTGATATTGCCGCCGCGGAGCATGAGGAAACCGCCGAATCCCGCAACGAGAACATACTGCAGGTTGCCGATAAAGTTCATTATCGGTCCCATAATGGAGCCCCAGACACGCGCGCTTATCGAACAGCGGCGGAATTCATCGGATATCGCCGAGAATTTTTCGACTGCCTCCGGCTCCTTGCCGTAGGAAATGACCGTCGTGTAGCCCGTCACCATCTCCTCGACCTGCCCGTTGAGCTGACCGAGAAGCGTCTGCTGACGGATAAAGTATTTGCGCATGAATTTTGCAAGCATTGAGGATACTAAAAGAGTGAGCGGAATGGTGAGTATCGCTACAAGCGTTACGGCGGGGCTGAACCACAGCATCATCACTACTGCGCCGGTAACGGTTATAACACCGGAGAACAGCGAGGTCAGCGACTGCGATATAGCCGATGAAACATTGTCGATATCGTTGGTCATGCGGCTCATGATGTCGCCGTGGCGGTGCGTATCGGTGTATTTTATGGGGAGGCGTGAAATTTTTTCAAAAAGCTCACGCCGCATGATGTAGACCGTTGAGGTGGAAAGCCGCACGGCAATTCGCTCCTGTATCAGCGTGAGAAGCGCACTGAGAAGGAAAAACACGCTCATGGCGGCAAGATATTTCAGCATGAGCGGAAAATCCACGTGTACCGCGCCGCCGTCAACGGTAATTGTGTCGATCGCAAGCTGCTGGAGCTTGGGGCTTACAAGGTCGGTAAGCGCGATCACGATCGTAAG
>CATYWI010000297.1 GCA_958414155.1 uncultured Anaerotruncus sp.
AAGGCTTTTCCGACCGCCGGAATCATTTTTTTCAGACAAGATAAGGACGATAATCCGGCACATATGTGCGGTCCTTGTCTTCGGGAAAGGTATGGAGAAAAACATGAAAAGACACATCTCACTTATTCTGTCGGTTCTGATGATCCTCGGCATCCTCGCTGCGGTTCCGGTAGCTGTGTTTGCCAAGGATGATGAAGCAGAGGCGCTTCCGGTATCCGATGCGGCGTCGTTTGCTGCCATGGATCAGACGGGGAGCTATTATCTGACTGCCGATATCACCCTTGACGCTACATATGTCGGCACGTTTGCCGGTACGCTTGACGGCAAGGGACATACGATAACGGTCTCGGTTCCCGTTTTTGATAACGTAAAGGGTACCGTGAAGGACCTTGTTATAAACGGCAAGGTCGAAAACACCTCCGCAGAGTTGCTTGCGGCACTTGCCTGCAATGCTGTTCCCGGAGCGGTGTTTGAGAAGATAGTAAACCGCGCCGATGTTATCGGCGACGCCACCGGCACCAAGCGGGCGGCCGGCGTAGTTGCTCTCATAACCAAGGGTGACGGCACCGTGACTGTTACCGACTGCGCAAACAGCGGCAGGATCGTTGGCTACGTCGCGGGCGGCGTTATCGGCAGAGCCGAGGCGAAGACCGAGGTGCGCGGATGCTCCAACACGGGAGCCATCGAGGGCGGCGATACCCTCGGCGGTGTGTTTGCATGGCCCGTTGAGGACTTTATCGTTGAAAACTGCGTAAACGGCACAAAGGGCGGCGCGGCAACGGTCGCCGACACGGGCGACAGCTCCGGCGGCATCATAAGCTATATTTCCGCCAACACTGCCGGCTCCGTGAAGGGCTGTATAAACTATTCCGATATCACAAATACCTCCGGCAGATGCGCCGCAGGCATCATTGCGCGACTCGGTGAAAATTCCGCGGTCGATTTTACGGATTGCGAAAACTACGGTAAGATGACCAACGCAAGCGAAAAATGGGCTGCCGGCGGTATCGCGGGCGAGTCGCAGGGCATTGTGAACTTCAGCGGATGCCGCAACTACGCTTCCGTTGACAGCACAAAATACAAGGCGGGCGGTATATGCGGCGCGCTTTCGCACATAACCACCACCGTGAACTGCCTCAACTTCGGCGACATCCACGCGCTCAAGCAGGCGGGCGGTATCATCGGCTCCTGCGGCGCCAACAAGATCGAATCCGGCGATTATATATTCGAATTCTGCGGCAACGAGGGCAACATCACCACCGATAAAGATACTGCGGCGGGCATCGTTGCATATGCGTACGGTACCGCCAAGCACGCTCCCAAGCTGAACGGCTGCTACAATACCGGTAATGTCACCGGCGGCTGTGAGGCGGCGGGACTTATCGGCTACTTCAACGGAACGTCGGCGGCTGAGATAAAGAACTGCTTTGTCACCGGCACGGTAAAGACCACCGACAGCTCCATGAAGTCCTGCGTGTACTTCTGGTGCAAGTACGGCGAGGCAATGGCGGACGGCAATATTTCCGGTAACTTTTATCTTGCCGGGTGTGCCGATGCCGAAAGATATGAAAAGGGCGGATATTCCGACCTTGCCGCGAACCTTACCCCCGACGATGTAAGATCCGGCAAGCTGGCATATGACATGAATGCCGCTCTCGGCTCGGAGAAATTCTTCCAGACGATCGGGACCGATGCGGCTCCCACGATGGAAAAGAACGGTCACATGTCGGTTAAGCTGCTTGACGGTAAGTATACCAACGGGAGCGCTCCCGTAAAGCCCGATGATCCCGCGCCCTCTACCGGCGACAATGCCGCCCTCTGGCTGATCGCGGCTGTCGTTTCGGCGGCATGCGCGGTAATAACGGGAAAGAAAAAATACGCCCGCGAACTATAAGAGGGATCATCCTGTCGGAGAGCACCAATGGACAGTATTGACGAGAAGATACTAACTATACTGAAACTGAATGCACGCACAAAGATCACGCATATAGCAAAGGAAATACATCTTTCCGAGACCTCGGTGATCGAGCGCATCAGAAAGCTCGAAAACAGCGGTGTGATAAAGCAGTACACCGCCGTGATCGACTATGAAAAGATAGGGATGGATATCACCGCACTTACGTATGTGCGCGTTGAGCATCCCAAGTATAACGATGAGTTCATACGGCATATGCGGGCGCATCCGGAGATATCCGATGTGCATTACATAACCGGTGACTACGACTTTTTTCTCAAGATAGTCACCAAGAGCAGCTCATCCCTCCAGCGGGTGCTCAACGACATAAAGTGCGCTCCGGGTGTGTCGCTTACAAGGAGCAATGTCGTGCTCTCAACATGGAAAAACAATTTTTCCGTCGTTTCCCCGTCCGATCCGGCGGGGAGCGGCGCCCCGGACGCCGAAACGGTCGGTGCGGCGGGGAACAGAAAGGAATCACAGCAATGAAGATATCATTCAGGATAACAGCGGCGGTACTTGTCGGAATCGCCGTTTGCGTGTGCGTATGCCTTGCCGCCTGCAAGCGCGGAGAGGGAGAAGTTACGACAGGTGAGACCGGGCAGTCCGGGACGGCGCCCGCAACATCTGCGGATACGACCGCGGAGCTTCAGCCCACAACGCCGGAGGAAACGGAAGCGCCGCCTGTTCCCGTGGTCAAAAAGGCTGTCATCGCCGGCGGCGGGGCA
>CATYWI010000298.1 GCA_958414155.1 uncultured Anaerotruncus sp.
CCGCTCATCCCCACCTCCGGCGCAAAGATAATGTCTCTTGCCGACCCGACAAAGAAGATGAGCAAATCGGACGAAAACGAAAACGCCGTGGTGCGTATTCTTGACGACCGCGACACCGTTATACGTAAGTTCCGCCGTGCAGTGACCGACTCGGACAGCGAGGTGCGCCGTGGCGAGGGCAAGGAGGGCGTGGGAAACCTCATGACCATTTATTCCTGCGTGACCGGCAAGAGCGACGCCGAGATCGAACGCGAATTCGACGGACGCGGATATGCGGAATTCAAGCTCGCTGTCGGAGAGGCAGTCGCCGACAGGCTGGCTCCCGTGCGTGAGGAATATGCCCGCCTGCTCGCCGACAAGGGCTACCTTGAGGAGGTCATGAAGAAGGGCGCGTCCGAGGCGGCGTATTACGCAAGAAAAACGCTTACAAAGGTAAGACGCAAACTCGGATTCGTTACGCTTTGAGCGACCGACGGCTGAGGGCTGTGCTCCGGACCCGGATCCGGCACGGCTTTGCCATCAGCCTTAAAATAAATTTAAGGATATAAGGATCACAATGAAAATAGGCTTTATTTCACTCGGATGCCCCAAAAATCAGCTTGATACAGAGGTGATGCTCAACGAGCTGAGACTCGCCGGCTACGAGATAACACCCGACGAGACCGAGGCAGACATAATAGTGGTAAACACCTGCGCCTTTATAGAGGCTGCAAAGCGCGAATCGATAGACAATATACTTGACGCCGCATGGCTCAAGAAAAACCATACCCTGCACGGTCTTATAGTTACCGGATGCATGGCGGAGCGCTACCGCGACGAGGTGCTGAAGGAATTCCCCGAGGTCGATGCCGTGCTGGGAGTCGGATCGATACACGACATAGTTGACGCAGTGCGCGAGGTCGGCAAGGGCAGACGCGGCTATTCATCGTTCCGTCCCAAGGACGAGGTGGAGCTTGGCGGCGACCGCGTGCTGACAACGCCGCAGTTCTGGACATACCTCAAGATAGCGGAGGGGTGCGACAACCGCTGCACCTACTGCGCCATCCCCTCGATACGCGGAAAATTCCGTAGCCGCCCGATAGATGAGCTTGTCGCCGAGGCGCGCGACCTTGAGGCGCTCGGCGCACGCGAGATAAATGTGATAGCACAGGATATCACCCGTTACGGAGTCGATCTTTACGGCGAATATTCGCTGGCGCGTCTGCTGCGCGAGCTTACCGCGGCGACAAAGACGGCATACTTCCGCCTGCTTTACTGCTACCCCGACAAGGTGACGGACGAGCTGGTTGCCGAAATACGGGACAATCCGCGCATACTTAAATATGTTGACATTCCTCTTCAGCACATCTCCGACAGCGTGCTGCGCCGCATGAACCGCCACGGCGATTCGGCAATGATACGCGACGTGGTAAAGCGTCTGCGTGAGAATATCCCAGGAATCGTGCTGCGCACGACCTTTATCAGCGGCTTCCCCGGCGAGACCGAGGAGGACTTCCTTGAACTGTGCCGCTTTGTCACCGAAACAAAATTCGAACGCCTCGGTGTTTTCCCCTACTCGCAGGAGGAGGGCACGCCAGCCGCAGACTTCCCGGATCAGATCGACGAGCAGGTAAAGCAGGACCGCGCCGACATAATAATGCGCGAGCAGCTTTCCATAAGCGAAGAATACAACCGCGCGCAGATAGGCACCGTCCGCCGCGTGCTTTGCGAGGATTTTGACCCCGTTTCCGATATGCATTACGGCAGGAGCTATGCCGATGCGCCCGAAATAGACGGCAAAATATACTTCAGCGCGCCTGCAAGGATCGCCCCCGGTTCATTTGTTGACGTCAGGATAGAAAGTGTGCTCGACTATGACCTTTGCGGCACGGCTCTTACCGCAAAAAAGGATGCTGCGAAATGAGAGGGGGAAGCGGAAAACCGCAAAAGCTCAACCTGCCCAACCGGCTGACTCTCGCCCGGCTCATTATGGTGCCGTTCTGCATTGCCGCGGTGATAATGCCGGAGTCGGTCATTCCCGAGGCGTCGTCGCGGCTTATTGCATTCGTCCTGTTTGTCGCCGCGTCGGTGACCGACTGCCTTGACGGCAAAATCGCGCGCAAGCGCGGTCTTGTTACCGATTTCGGCAAGCTCGTTGACCCGCTTGCGGACAAATTTATGGTCATAGGCACTATGATGGCGGTGTTTTACCGCTATGAGAACGTAAAAGCATGGCTCTTCTGGGTGCTCATCGCGGTGATCTTCCGCGAATTGGGCGTGACCTCGCTCCGCCTCGTTACCGCGGGACGCGGCGTTGTGGTAGCCGCCAGCATACTTGGCAAGGTAAAGACCGTGCTGCAGATCATCACCGTTTCCGCCCTGCTTGCCGAGCCGCTCATATGGAGGCTCATTCCCGGATGCGGGAGCATGGCGACGCTCCAGCCGATATCGCTGACAGCGGGTATCCTTTCCGCCGTCATGACCGTATGGTCCGGCGCGGACTACTTCCGCAAGCTCTGGAAATACGTTGACACGCAGAATTGAAAAATGATATCCGCCGTGCGGATGGATACGGGAAACCGTAACGACCGGCCTACTCTTCAATTTTAATTACACAAGGAGAGCAAGATCAATGCCCGAAATGACAGATAAGGAACGTTTTGTTTCCATTTTCCGTGAAAAAATAAAGCGCGAAG
>CATYWI010000299.1 GCA_958414155.1 uncultured Anaerotruncus sp.
CACCCGATCCCCGACCTTACCGGATATATCACAGAGGGACAGATCATTCTGTCGCGTGAGATGTACCGCAAGGGCTATATGCCGCCGGTAGACGTACTGCCGTCGCTGTCCCGTCTTAAGGATAAGGGCATCGGCAAGGGCAGAACGCGCGAGGATCATTCGGGCGTTATGAACCAGCTTTTCTCAAGCTACGCGCGCGGACGCGAGGCAAAGGAACTTATGGTCGTTCTCGGCGAGTCGGCGCTGACCCCGATGGACAGACTTTACGCAAAATTTGCCGATGAGTTCGAGGCGAGATATATCAATCAGGGCTTCTATGAGAACCGCACGATAGAGGAAACTCTTGACCTCGGATGGGAACTGCTTGCGATACTGCCGAAGAGCGAGATGAAGCGTATCAAGCCGGAATTTATCGCAAAATACTGGCGCGGCGATAACAAGACCGCCAAATCAAACTGACGGGGAAAGGAGGCGCGTGCTGAATGGCTGCAACGAATGTAAGTCCTACACGTATGGAGCTTAAACGGCTCAAAAACCGCTACGCCGCCGCGCGCCGCGGACATAAGCTGCTTAAGGATAAGCGCGATGAGCTTATGAAGAACTTCCTTGAGGTCGTCAGGGAGAACAAGGAATTGCGCGAGAGGGTAGAGGAGAGACTGAGAGCATATTACAGATCGTTTACCGCGGCGGGAGCCGTCGGAAATCCGAAAATGCTTGAGGAAGCGCTCATTGCCCCGACCGGAGAAAACCTTATCGGCGTCACCACCTCACGCAATATGGGCGTGACTGTCCCGGTGCTTGAGGGCGGAGATATCACCGTCGGCATCGGCTACGGAATGGCGTTCACACCTGCGGGACTTGACGCGGCGCTGGAGGAGCTTTCCTCACTGTCGGCGGATATGATAAAGCTCGCGGAGCTTGAAAAGACCGCACAGCTTCTGGCGGGAGAGATAGAGCGCACACGCCGCCGCGTGAACGCGCTTGAATATATCCTCATGCCGAGGTACCAGGAATCCATCAAAACGATATCCATGAAGCTGGATGAGGACGAACGCGGAAGCCGCGCAAGACTCATGAAGGTCAAGGAAATGACCGCAGAGGCGGAAATAAAGAAAAAACGCGCCGCAGACGAAGCGGCGGGATAAAAAACCACGGGGCTGCCGCACTAATGTGCGGCAGCCCCGTGGTTTAACAAATTTACTAATAAAAATGTTGACAAATAAAGTTTCCGGGGAATCATAAAGGAGTTATACAACTAAATAAGGCCTACATTTGAAGGTCCAACCGGTCCGACTGACGTCCGACCGAGAGGTGTAATTACATATATTCGGCTGTTGTGCGTCTGCGCGGTAGCCGATGCTCGTTTTTGTGCCTTGCGTCGGAAAAATCCTCATAAAAATTATGATTTTACTTGACTATGCGGGTCCGAGGCGGTATAATTATAATGTAATAAAAGGGTCTTGGGCGGGTATACTGCTCCCGCCCCGACCGTCCATAACAAGAAAGGATCCACCAAAATGGCTCAAAGCAAAGTAATCGTTTTTTCCTGCGATGCAATGGTTTACGAGGATATTGAATACCTCATCAAAACCAGCCCGCGTTTCCGCGATCTGTACGCCAAGGGTTCGGGCGTAAAGCGCACCCGCACCATCTGGCCGTCGGTTACATATCCCTGCCACACCACAATGTCCACCGGCTGCTATCCCGACAAGCACGGCGTTGTGAACAACTCGGTTTTCCGTCCCGGTCAGCTTAAAAACGTTCCGTGGACATGGTTTGCCGACAATATAAAATGCCCCGATATCTTTACCGCCGCAAAGCGTGCCGGTCTTACCACCGCTGCGGTTTTCTGGCCCGTTACCGGCTGCCACCCCGATATCGACTGGCTCGTTGCCGAGTACTGGCCCCAGTCGCCCGACGACACCAAAAAGGCGGCGTTCCTGCGTGCCGGAACGAGCGAGGAGCTTTACGACGAGTGCTGCGCTCCGCATCTTGAAAATGTAAAGATACGCACTCATCCCGCTACCGACGAGTTCCTTGTGCGCTGCGTCTGCGACATAATCAGAAAGCACCAGCCCGACCTTCTTATGCTCCACACCGGCGACGTTGACAGCTACCGTCACAAAACAGGTCTTTTCACCGAGCAGGTCACAAAGGGTGTAAACGATACCGAAAGATGGTTCTTTGAAATAATCGAGGCGACAAAGGAAGCGGGCGTGTACGAAAACACCAACTTCTTCCTTGTGAGCGACCACGGACAGCTTGATATCGTCCGCAACATTAAGCCGAACGTAATGTTTGCCGACCACGGACTTATCGAGACCGATGCCGAAGGCAAGCTGACCGACTGGACCGCGTATTGCCATTCGACCGGACTTTCCGCTCAGATTAAGCTGAAGAACCCCACCGACAAGGCGGCGTGGCAGAAGACCTACGATCTGCTTAAATTCATGCGCGACGAGGGCATTTACGGCATCAGCGAGGTGCTGACGACCGAGGAGGCAGAGGCGCGCGATCATCTTTCCGGCGATTTTTCCTTTGTTATTGAGTCTGACGGATACACCTCCTTCTCGGAGGACTGGAAGCGCCCGATGGTCCAGCCCATGGACCTTTCCGACTATCGCTTCGGACGTGCCACGCACGGTCATTATCCTGACAAGGGACCGCAGCCT
>CATYWI010000300.1 GCA_958414155.1 uncultured Anaerotruncus sp.
CGCGCAAGAGCTTAGCTTGCATCGTCTCACTCCTTTCGGACGCTGTTATAAGCGCGTGAAATATTATACATTAGAAATATATCACATAAAACGATGTTTGTCAAGGGGAAAATAAAATATTTAATCTAATGTTAGACGAACTTATTTTTATAATTATATACACATATCTAATTTTGATTATTGTGCAGCGTTTCGATTTGAAATATGTAGCGAAAGTTGCGTGCGTGAATCATCGCTGCATGTCTAATCGGTGCGGGGATGAATTCGAGATGCTTTTAACTTTTGTATCATCGAGAAATACGGTGTCGATTTGAGTCGGAAATCGAATAAGAAAGTTATGAGATATCAATGTTAGATGCAAGTATGATATCATTGCCGCAACGCGATATATTCACCAAGGGAAAATGGGTGATCGCAAGGCCGATTTTATGGCTTTTGCGGCGCTTCCGGAGTGGGTCGTTTGTTCAAAGTGCTGTACCCACAAAGGGGTTAATTGTTTGTTGTGCTGAATAAACAGTCAAGTGTGACAAAAAACAATGTCGAAAGACGAAAAATATTATTCAATCATCCACTTTAATAAAATAAAAAAACGTGATATAATAATAAAGTATGTTTTTACGGCGTCCTGTGCCGCGCCGATATTTTGCAGGTCGGATGATATATGACGACCGTCAAGGAGAGCTGTTCGAATGAACGTGAAAAGAGAAGATTTAAGAAACATTGCCATTATCGCACACGTTGACCACGGCAAAACCACCCTGGTCGACCAGATGCTTAAGCAGGGCGGTATTTTCCGTGACAATCAGGAAATGGGCACCTGCGTCATGGACTCGGGCGATATCGAGCGTGAGCGCGGCATTACCATTCTGTCCAAAAACACCGCCGTACATTACAAGGGCGTAAAGATCAACATAGTTGACACCCCCGGTCACGCCGACTTCGGCGGTGAGGTCGAGCGTGTGCTTAAAATGGTCAACGGCGTGCTTCTGCTCGTGGATGCAGCCGAGGGCCCCATGCCTCAGACCCGCTTTGTTCTTCAGCGCGCGCTTGAGCTGAATCATCCCGTTATCGTCGTGATAAATAAGATAGACAAGCCCGACGCCCGCATCGAGGAGGTCGAGGAGGAGGTGCTTGAGCTTCTTATGGATCTCAACGCCACCGATGAGCAGCTTGACAGCCCCATGATCTTCTGCTCCGGACGTGACGGCACCGCGTCGCTCACGCCTTATGAGAAGGGGACCGACCTTACACCGCTGTTTGAAACCATCCTCAATTACATTCCCGCGCCCGAGGGCGACCCGGACGACGATCTTCAGCTTCTGGTTTCCACCATTGACTACAACGATTACGTCGGAAGAATAGGTATCGGACGTATCGAGCGCGGTACAATAAAGCAGAATCAGGACGCGCTCGTCTGCAACTATCACTCCGACTCCGCTCCCAAGCGCGTAAGGATCGCTTCGATATATCAGATAGACGGACTCCAGCGTGTGCCTGTCGAAGAGGCTAAGATGGGCGATATCATTGCGTTTTCGGGCGCCGCGGATATCACGATCGGCGATACCATCACATCGCTTTCCCGCCCCGAGCCGCTCCACTTTGTCAAGATAAGCGACCCCACGATCGAAATGACCATTTCGGTCAATGACAGCCCGTTTGCAGGGCGTGAGGGCAAGTTTGTCACCTCGAGACAGATACGCGACCGCCTCTACCGCGAGCTGCTCAAGGACGTGTCTTTGCGCGTCAGCGACGGCGACACGACCGACAACTTCCGTGTAGCCGGACGCGGTGAAATGCATCTTTCGATACTCATCGAGACCATGCGCCGCGAGGGCTACGAGCTTTGCTGCTCCAACCCGCGCGTGCTCTATAAGGAGGTCGACGGTCAGAAGTGCGAGCCTATGGAGCGTGTGACGCTGGACGTGCCGGAGGAATATGTCGGCGCGGTCATTGAAAAGCTGGGTCAGCGCCGCGGCGATCTCATTGAGATGAACCTTGTCGGCTCCCGTATGCGCATTGAGTATCTTATCCCGTCCCGTTGCCTCTTCGGATACCGTTCCGAATTCATGACGGCAACACACGGCGAAGGCATTATGAACACGCTGTTTGACGGCTACGCGCCTTACCGCGGCGATGTTATCATGCGTTTTACCGGTTCGCTGGTCGCCAGCGAGGCGGGCGAGACGACTTCCTACGGTATCTACAACTCACAGGATCGCGGACGTATGTTCATTTCTCCCGGCATGCCGGTGTACGAGGGCGAGATCGTCGGCGAATGCCCCAAGATGGAGGACATCACGCTCAATCCCTGCAAGAAGAAGCAGCTCACCGCTATACGCTCCTCCGGTGCGGATGAAAAGTTGATCCTTACTCCGCCCGTGATATTCAGTCTGGAAGAGGCGATCGAATTCATCGCCGATGACGAGCTGATAGAGGTCACTCCGAAGTCGATAAGACTGCGTAAGCGCATCCTCAATACAGAGCAGAGACTCAAAGCACAGGCTAAGCTCAAAAAGGGCTGATAATAAAGAAAAGAGGCTGTTAAAAAACCGATGTTTTTTAACAGCCTCTCAAAAATGCCGGGCAGGTCCCGGCCCTTTTATGCGAACTTGGTCGTTTTTTGGACACGTGTCTTTGTTTTTGTGGCTTTTCGGTGGAAAAGCGGCGGCGC
>CATYWI010000301.1 GCA_958414155.1 uncultured Anaerotruncus sp.
CTCCGATGAATTCAATATGCTCAGCTGCTTCATGGCAAAGAAAATGGGGGCGCAGCATACCATAGCGCGTATACGCAATCCCGAATACAACGACCACAGTCTTGGCCTTATGCGGCAGATGCTTGACATCTCAATGCCGATAAATCCCGAATCGCTTGCCGCACACGAGCTTTACAACCTGCTTAAATTTCCGTCGGCGGTAAAGATAGAGACCTTCTCACAGCGCAACTATGAAATGATCGAAATGCGGCTCGCGGACAATTCCCCGCTTGACGGTATGTCGCTGCTGGAGCTGCGTGAAAAATATGACGCCAAGGTGCTGATATGTGCCGTGCGGCGCGGCGATGAAGTGACTATACCCAGCGGCAGCTTTGTTCTCCGTGCCGGCGACAGGCTCGGGCTTACGGCGGCGCCTGCGGAAATACAGAAATTTATGAAGATAATCGGTGCCCTTCGTCGTCAGGCGCGCAGTGTGATGATTCTCGGCGGCAGTATGACCGCCCACTATCTTGCCAAGCGCCTCACCGCCGCAGGGACGGACGTAAAGATAATAGAACGCGACCCCGAGATATGCGAGCGTCTTGCCGCCGAGCTGCCCCGCGCAGTGGTCATATGCGGCGACGGCGCAAGGCAGGAGCTTTTGCTTGAAGAAGGACTTGCCTCGCATGATGCGTTCGTATCGCTCACCGGTATGGATGAGGAGAACATCCTTATTTCCTATTTTGCCGCCACGCAAAACGTACCGGTGGTCATAACCAAAATAAACCGCAACGAAATGATGCCGCTGGCGGGTCACCTGGGACTTGAATATGTTGTGTCACCCAAAAAGACGGTCGCGGATGTGCTTGTGCGCTATGCGCGCGCTCTCCAGAACTCGATAGGCAGCAGTGTTGAAACGCTCTACAAGCTGATGGACGGTAAGGTCGAGGCACTGGAATTCAAGGTCAGCGACGGACTGCCGCTGCTTGGGATCCCGCTGAAGGAGCTGAAGCCAAAAATGAAGCCCGGAATACTGATAGCGGGAATAATACGCGACCGCAAGACGATAATCCCGGCAGGCGACGATAAGATACTTAGCGGCGACCGCGTGATCGTTATCGCCGCGGGGCGAATGCTCGGCAGTCTTTCCGACATTCTCAACTGATCCGGAGGCACAGATGAACCACCGGATGATACTTAAAACGACGGGAAAGATAGTGCTGATTGAGAGTGCCATGCTCGCGCTGCCCGCCATAGCGTGTATTTTTTACCTTGAATGGCGTGCGCTCGTCTGCTTTATAATAGCGGCGGCGGTCGCGGGAGCCATCGGAGCCTCGCTCGTGCTTTTCTCAAAACCGCGCAACAGCGCGATATATGTGCGCGAGGGATTTGTCACCGTGTCGCTTGCGTGGACCGTCCTGTCTCTTATCGGCGCATTGCCGTTTTACATATCGCGCGAAATACCGTCGTACATCGATGCGCTTTTTGAAACGGTCAGCGGCTTTACGACCACAGGAGCTTCCATTCTCACAAATGTCGAAGCCATGGGGCACGGAATGCTACTCTGGCGCAGTTTTACACACTGGATAGGCGGCATGGGCGTGCTTGTGTTGATGATGGCTATCGTTCCGACCGAATCCGGCAGATCGATACACATCATGCGTGCCGAAATGCCCGGACCTATCGTCGGCAAGCTGGTGCCGCGCATACGCGACACGGCAAAGATACTCTATCTCATATATATCGCAATGACTGTGGCTCAGACGATCCTTCTCTTATGCGGAGGTATGCCACTGTTCGACTCACTGCTCCACTCCTTCGGCACTGCCGGTACAGGCGGATTCGGCATAAAGGCAGACAGTATTGCGGGCTACAGCCCCTACTGCCAATGGGTAATTACAGTGTTCATGCTGCTTTTCGGCATAAACTTCAACCTGTATTACCTTGTGCTCATAAAGCGCTTCCGCACTGCGGCTAAAAGCGGTGAGCTTCACGCATACATCGGGATAGTGCTTGCGGCGACAGCGGCGATAACACTGAATATCCTGCGCCTTTGCTCCGGATTCGGCGAAGCGCTGAGGCTCGCGGCGTTTCAGGTCGCTTCGATAATCACAACGACCGGCTACGCCACCGCAGACTTCAACCTCTGGCCCGGTTTTTCAAAGGCGGTCATATTTATACTGATGTTCATAGGCGGCTGTGCCGGCTCGACGGCAGGCGGTCTTAAAGTGTCGCGCGTCGTCCTGCTTTACAAGATGATACGCAACAACCTGCGCCAGATGCTTCACCCGCGCGCTGTGAGCCGTGTACGGCATGAGGGCGAGACTGTGGAGGACAGCACGCTCTCGGAGGTGAACGCATATTTTGCGCTTTATATGATTATCCTCGCGGCTGTATTTCTGATGTTGAGCTTTGAGCCGTTTGACCTTGAGACGAATCTGAGCGCGGTCGCCTCCTGCCTCAATAATGTCGGACCCGGTATGGGAGCCGTGGGACCTGCGTCGTCATATGCGGCGTACTCCGCTCCCGCCACACTGCTTCTCACCGTTACTATGCTGATAGGCAGGCTTGAAATATATCCGGTGCTCTTCATCCTCGCACCGGGAACATGGATGAAAAAATAGAAAGCAGGGTTGTTAAAAACGGCTCTATAATAAAAGTAGGGGTCACGCAGATAGGCAAAGAAAAA
>CATYWI010000302.1 GCA_958414155.1 uncultured Anaerotruncus sp.
AATAACCGGCGCCCGGCTCGGGACGCCATTCATCACTCTCGCAAAGCTCGCGGTAGCCTGCGTCGCGGAGCATCGCGGCGGTGGTGCTTACGGTGTGGAATGCTGTGGGCGACGAGGCTATAAAATCAAACAGCTTGAGGTTGAGTTCGTTATTCATGACTTTCTCCGTAATATAATGTAGAATAATTCCGTAAAATGCCCCGAAAAGCCTGCCGTGCGACAGTTTTTTCGGTCATTTATGCTGATTTACACTTGGTTGAATATGTGCTATAATATTTGTACTTTCAAATATCACAGATGTGAGAGCAAAAAGATAATGAAGAAAAAAATCAGATCCGCCCGCGGCGCGGGACGCCCGTTTTATGACGGTATGCGCGACGGAATGCCCATCGGACTCGGATATTTTGCCGTTGCGTTTTCGCTTGGTATAGCGGCGCGCGCAGCGGGACTTGATACGCTTCAGGCAACGCTGGCAAGTCTGCTATGCAATGCCTCTGCGGGCGAATATGCGGGCTTTACCGTGATAGCCGCCAATTCCGCGTACATAGAGATGGTAGCCGTAACGCTTGTTGCAAATGCACGCTATATACTTATGAGCTGTGCCATGAGTCAGCGTTTTTCGCCTTCAACGCGCATTTATCACCGTATCGCAATGGGCTTTGATATAACCGACGAGCTTTTCGGCATAGCGATGGCGCGCCCCGGCTCACTCGAGCCTTCATACACATACGGCGCCATGCTCGTATCGGTGCCTATGTGGGCGGCGGGGACCGCACTCGGCGCGGCGGCAGGCAATATTCTGCCGGCAAGCATCGTCACGGCTCTCGGCGTGGCGCTTTACGGGATGTTCCTTGCGATAATCATCCCTCCCGCGCGGCGTGAGCACGCGGTGGGGATCACGGTAGCCGTTTCATTTGCCGCGTCGTTCGCGGCGGCGCGGCTCCCCGGTGTTTCCGGCATATCCGAGGGAACGCGCACAGTCATACTGACGCTGGTTATTGCCGCCGCAGCCGCGCTGATCTTCCCGCGCGACGAAGAAAATGCGTAAGGAGGCGCCGCGATGAAGCACAATGCTTATATTTACATTCTGATAATGGCGGCGGTTACTTTTGCCGTGCGCGTTCTGCCGATGACGCTGATACGCCGCAGGATCGAAAACCGCTTTCTGCGTTCGTTCCTTTATTATGTGCCGTACGTAACGCTCGCGGTCATGACCTTTCCCGCGATAGTGGATGCCGCCGGCGATCCTCTTGCCGGTGTGCTTGCGCTTGCGGCGGGTGTTGTCGCGGCATGGCTCGGCGTCGGCTTGCTCCCGGTGGCTGTCATATGCTGCGGTGTCGTTTTTGCCGCGGAGATGATAACAAGGTTTATCGGGTGATCATTCCAGGGTGATATCAAAGGCGAAGCCTGCGCTTTCGCCGGGCATGAGATGATACATTCCCGGACGGCGGTCAAGCTCGTCAAATACCTTGTCGTCGCCGTCATAAGAGGGAATGCCCTGCCACGGCTCAAGGCACAGGAAGGGCGCGTCGGTGCTGTAACGCGTCTGCCAGAAGCCGTACCAGTTGGCGTCGGGGCTTGTTACCGTTACGCTCCTTTTTGTTGACGTTGAGCCGAGAGTGGCAGACTTTACGCCGCAAAGCACGACCGCATCGTCGTCAAACAGCTTGTGGGTGAGGTGAAAGCGTCCCTCGCTGTCAAGCGGGAAGGGCGTGCGCTTGTCAAGAACAAAGCAGGTGTCCGAGAACATGAGTCTTTCGGGCGCCTTTTTGTCGTTTATGCGAACATAAAGACTGTCAAAATCGGCGATGTTTCCGGCGTCGTCCGGCAGGACAAAGCCGGGATGACCGCCGAAGGCGCACCAGAGCTCGTCCTTTGCGACAGCTTTTATTTTTATATGCAGAGTGTTGCCGTCAAGCGTCAGCGTCTGTGTGAAGCGGAAGCCGAAGGGGTATTGCGCAAGCGACTCGGGGGATTCCTCAAGCACCGTTTCCGCGCTGTCCGCGCCGGTCTTTGTTACCTTGTGGGGGAGACGCGGGGCAAATCCGTGGCATCTCATTTCGTATGTTTTTCCGCCGTAGGTGTACGCGCCGCCGCGCAGTCTGCCCACGATGGGGAACAGAAGCGGCGAACGTCCCGACCAGTATTCGGGCAGTCCCTGCCAGAAGTATTCAATGAATTTACCGTTTTCAAGCCTGCCGAGAGACTGTATCTCTCCGCCAAGCTCCGCTATTTCGGCACGCAGTATGCCGTTTTCTATAACCGTATTTGCCATGTTGAAAAAAAGCCTTTCCCGGATATATCCGATATATTTCTTTACACATCATTTTACCATTCCGCGCGGTATAAATCAATATATAAAGGTAAAAAATATCGGTGTAAAGAAAAAGATCCGCATTTTTGCGGCAAAAAAGGCTGGTATTTTTATGAGCAGAAAAAAAGGCGGGGCCATAAAGACCCCCGGAGCGGCGATACTTGCCGCCGCAAGCGCCGTGGGTAAGCAGGAGCATGAGGGACCGCTCGGCTCATGCTTTGACTATTTCGATCCCACCGACCGCTTTGGCGTAAAGACATGGGAAAAAGCGGAGAGCGAGATGCAGCGCATAGCGTTTGCGGGAGCTATGGGAAAGCTCGGGGTCACGGAGTCCGATATCGACGCGTT
>CATYWI010000303.1 GCA_958414155.1 uncultured Anaerotruncus sp.
GAGATCCTTTGCTGCCGCTTTGCCGGAAAAAAGTGCATTGCTTTGGAGCACATGGACGGCATAAGGCGTGAAAAAAAGCTTTTTCTTTCGTCTTATGCTGTCAAGCTCATAGAACGGCGCGATGATTTTCGCCAGCGCGACAGGGAGGTACGACACGGCTTTATTTATGCCCGTACTGCGCCCTACTGTCTCGAGAATGTCACGGATCGTGGCATAGTGACCGGAGAGAATATAACACTTTCCGCGCACACCCTTTTCCGCGCAGGAGACAATTCCTACCGCAACGTCCCGCACATCCACAAAGTCATAGCCACCCCTGACAGCAATCGGCAGCTTCCCCGCAAGAAAGGACAGGAGCAGCTCCGTAATACTTCCTCCCGACGTATCGCCCGGTCCGATTATGCCGGAGGGAAGCACAACGCTTGCGTCAAGAGAAGTCTTTGCCGCATCAAGAACTGCGTGTGTCGCCATAGCTTTGCTTTTGGCGTAATCTCCGACGAGCCTGTTCGGATCAAATGCATCGGTTTCAGCGTCAATTTCGATGCCCTTCGGTTTTTCCGCAAGTGCGTGCACCGAACTGACGTAAACCAGCTTCCCGACTCCGTGAGAAATGCAGGCGTCAATGATATTTTTTGTGCCGCCGACATTGACATTGTAAAGCTGTTCCCCTGGGCGGCTGGCGACTGAAACTATACCTGCGCAGTGTATCACACAGCTTTGTCCGTCCGCACCGTCGAGAAACGAATCAAGAGATGAGGGGTCGCAGACATTGCCCACACAAACATATATTCCGTTCGGCAGAGTGGCTGCAAGCGGATCGTCTTTCATGACCAGAGCGTAAATATCAGCCTCTTTTGTGAGCAGTCTTTGTACTACCGCTTTGCCGAGAAAGCCTGTTGCTCCGGTAACAAAATATTTTTTATACATTTTCGCCCTCCTCTTTCGAGATAAGTGTTGAATATCTTTCACGATTATAGTATAATGCAGATAGAGGCAAATAGCAACCGTCAGCTTTTATGAAACCGAAAGATATCCGACATGATGGCAGGCGGTGTTGTTTATCTTTGTAAATCTTTTGTGAAGGGAGTTTTTCGTATGAAAAAAACTGATGCCCGTGTGCGCTATACGCAGAAGGTGCTGAAAGACAGCCTCCTGCAGCTGCTTGGAAAAAAGCCGATAAACAAGATTACCGTCAAGGAGGTTTGTGAGCTTGCCGATCTGAACCGCGCAACCTTCTATGCACACTATACCGACTGCTTTGCTTTGCTTGAGAGCATAGAAAACGAGATGCTTGACGGCTTTGAGGAGTCGCTGAAATATATTCGCTCGCTCGATGTCACTTCACTTATGAGCGCAATCTATGAAATGATAGAGCGCAACGATAATGCTTGCCGCGTACTGGTCTTTCACGGAGGCGACAGAAAGATTCTCGCTAAAATGACAGAGCTTGCGAGAGAAAAAAGCATCGACTATTGGCGCGGGGAGATGAAGCACGCCACCGAAGCGGAACTCGATATGCTTTATATCCATCTTTCAAACGGATTGCTTCATGTGGTGGTGGAGGGCTACGGCAGATACAGCCGTGAGGAGCTGTCGGGCTTCATAAACCGGATTGTCGTAAGCACACTGCAGGCGTTTCGATAATTTAAAAAGGAATGTGTGCTTTATAAATTTTATTAAAAGGGAAACTATAAGATTTGCCGCCGCGTTTCTGACGGCAATGTGCCTTCTTTCGGGCTGTACCGAAGCCGATTCTCCGGAAAAGCCGACAGAGAAGGAAACGCTTACTATCGGCAGTGATATTTATTCGCCGTATTTTTATCCGGATGATAACGGCGACTTCGCCGGTATTGATGTGGAGATAGCCGAGTAAGCCTGCCGCAGGCTCGGCGTGACACCGGAGTTTAAGCAGATATCATGGCAGAATAAGGACGCTTGCCTGAAAAGCGGGACAGTAGACTGCCTGTGGGGCAGCTTTTCCATGAACGGAAGGGAAGACGATTACTAATGGGCGGGACCGTATATGTACAGCAGGCAGGTAGTTGTTGTCAAAGCCGCAAACGATATCCGCACGCTGAAGGATCTGAACGGGAAAAACATAGCCGTGCAGAATGCCACAAAGCCTGACGAGCTGTTTTCAGATGATGCGGTAAGCGGAGTTTCGGTCAAAAAAGTATACAGCTTTGCTACGATGTCGGACGTATTTGCCGCACTGAAAAAGGAATACGTTGATGCATGTGCCGGACACCGCCGCACCGCACCTGAATTTACGGAGTGGAGCGTAGCGGAACAAAGAAAATTCAGGTGCGGTTATCAATCGCCTTCATATTTAGGGATTCTTTCAACAGAACTTATCTTGACAACTCCATGAGTAATTAAAAATTTTTTGAGAAGTCGAAAAAACCATGCAAAAAAACCGATGTTTTAGCAAGTAATATTTATGAAGGCGCTTTCAGAGATGAAGGAAGGAGGACACATTACTACTATCGGCGAATCAAAAAAGACAATCGTTGCTGACGAGCAGATTGTGGAACTGTATTGGATAAGAGATGAAAAGGCGATACAATTAACCGATAAGAAGTATGGAAAATTTCTTTACCGTATTGCTTATAATATTCTGCATGATAGATTAGATTGCGAGGAGTGCCAAAATGACACATAT
>CATYWI010000304.1 GCA_958414155.1 uncultured Anaerotruncus sp.
CTCCGAGAGCGGCGCGAATATCGCGGTCGCAAGGACCGAAAGTACGGTCGTTTCACCGAGAAGCGAGGACTGCTCGGCGTAGTCATTGAGTATATCCTCGGGAATGGGAAGCATGTCGAGCATGAGCGATACGAACATGTTGAGCGTGAATCCGAGAACTATGAGCAGAGGGACAAGGACAGGGCTGAAGCGGACGAAGCCCGAATCGCGGAAAAAGCCGACGTGGTCTGCGAGCGGCTTTTTGCGGTCACGTATCAGACCTATGACCCACACCGCGGCAAACATCGCGATGGTGGAGGAAATTATTTCGACAAAGGATATTTCGCCGATATAGCTGAGTATCAGGTCAAGCGTGTCGGTGGTTTCAAGATCCGCGGGCAGTCTTACTATGAAATACGCCACGGCAATGAACAGCGTTGCCGCAAAGCGTATGCCAAAGTAGAGCGCAAGGTAGCCCGCGGCGGCGCCGATAGCGCGAATGGTGCCGGTGCGCGGGGGCGAGGCTTTATTGCACATTTGCGGCTCGTTGTTCATGGCGATATCTCCTTGAATTTTTGTTTTTTAATGCGGCTTCAGTTGATATAGTCCATCGGATCGACGCCGATCATGGGGAGGAGTCTTGTAATGAGCACGCGGTAGCGCATATAGGAGTGCCAGCGCAGACCCTCGGCAAGCAGCTCGGGAGACACATGGACCTCCTCGGGCGTGATGGCACATCCGGCGCGCTTCATGAGATCGACAAGAGCCTCCGGTTCGGGGAGTATCTCGTAAATGAGGCGGCGTATCTCACCCCATGAGGCTTTGAGCTTGGCGGGATCGACCTTGTCGGTTATTGTGGGGTTGTTGAGCTTTTTAACGCCGGGTACCTGCTCGGGGGTGAAGTGACGGTACACCTCGTCCCAGTCTGTGGGGTCCTTTACGGGATTGATCTCGGGCAGACGGTCCGCAAGGTTGCGGTAGAGGCGGTCGATTATAACGGTGGCAACGCCGACCTTTTTGCCGTGATATTCGGGCCAGATGCCGCGTGCCAGCTTGTAGCACTCCCAATAGTGGGACACAACGTGCTCGGCGCCCGAGGCGGGACGCGAGGAACGCGCCAGCTTCATTGCAAGACCGGAAAGCACGAGCGCTTCCATTATCGCGCCTGCGGCTTCTTCATCCTCGGTCGTTACCTTGTCGGCAAGCGCTACCATTTTTCTTACGGCAGTCATGGTAAGCTCGGCGACCTCATCGCAGTAGTATTCGTCGATGAGCAGGTGCGCTACCTTCCAGTCAAGAATGCCTATGTATTTTGCAACCATGTCGCCGAATCCGGCAGCCTTCAGTTCGACCGGAGACTTGGCGAGTATCTTGGTGTCGGCAATTATGATCGCGGGCTGTTCCGCCTGCCAGGAGGTCTTGAAGTTGTTTTCGATTATCGGCGCGGTGTCGGAGGCAAAGCCGTCCATCGAAGGAGCCGTGGCAAAGATGCAGAACATCTTTTTAAGCTCGTAAGAGGAAACGCGGCAGATGTCGTTGAGCGAGCCTGTGCCTACGGAAATAATGCCGTCCACATCTGCGGCAAGCGCCATGACCTCGCGCACCTGCTCAACTCGGGCGTATTTCATGTTGTCGTAAACCAGCTTTTTGATAACAAAGCCGGAGGCGGTGAGGGCGTCCTCAAGTCCCTCGGCGTTGGCAACAGCTATGGTGTTGCGGTCGGCTACCAGCAGTATTTTTTCGGGGAAGCCCGCATTTTTAAGGACCTCGCCTGCGCGGCGGGTAGCGCCGCTCGATATTTCAACTACCTTTGTAACAAAGGTGTGTTCCTTGCCGCAAGGGCAGTGCTCAAGAGATTTCAGAATGTTCTGAAGATCCATTTTTGTACCATTCCTTTCCGCGGACTCTGCCGCGAACAAATTTCTACAGCATAATTATATATCTGTTTTTGTTTTTTGTCAATACGCGTGTTGATATCGGAACGGTTTTGTTGTATACTATATAAGGATCGCGTTATTTCCAGAATGCGAAGCCGGACGCTTCAAAAAGTATGCGTCCGCCCGCGCGGATATCGTCGGGAACGTCCGCTGACGCGGCAAAATACAGCGCGCCGCGCGTAGGGTCTCCGCCGCGCAGTGCCGCCGCGGCGGCACGTATGCTTCGTCCGTCGGGTACGCATGCGGAATATCCGGCAGCGCCTCCCGGCTGCGACGCAAGCAGCCCGGCTGTTACCGCCGGCAGTGTGTCCGGAAATCCCGCGGCGCGCACGCGGTTCAGCATAACGGCGCAAACGGCAACGCGTACCGCAAACGGCTTGCCGGCAGCAAGCAATTCGGCGGAGCGGGCAAGAATATCCGTCCCGTCGTCAGCCGCCGCGCCTGGCGCGAGCAGCGACGCGGCAATAAGCAGAACGCACGCCGTAAATATATATTTTTTCAGATGTAAATACATGTATTTCATATCGGCACCGCACAGTGTTTTTTATTATTTTTCCCGTCCTTCACGGTCGGATTCACGGGCGCGCATGCCAATTAAGACAAGGAGCGTTACAAAATGGATATCTCGGAAGACAGAAAAAAGTCGCCCTCCAAGCGCCGCGCCCGCAGGGCGGAAGCGCCGCGCGCAAAGGAAACGCCGAACGCCGACGGCGCAAACGTGATACCAGTGACGGTAAAGACCGTT
>CATYWI010000305.1 GCA_958414155.1 uncultured Anaerotruncus sp.
GACGGCGCATACGAAGATCGTATGTCACCGCGTCGCCGTCCGCGCGGCTGACGTATATGCCGGGCATGAGGCAGTCGTGATCGACCGCAAAGCTGCGTATGCGAGGCATTTCCCTGCTCATATCAGTACCTCACCTTTGACATCACGGTCGCGCCGGGATTGTAAAAGCGGCATATTTTGAGCATATGGGCGGTCGCCTCAAAGTAGAAAACGCATTTTTCATTCTCCGCATTGCGGAAAAGCATGAAATATCCGTCCTCGGCGCCTTCGGCGGAAAGTGCGCTGTAAGTCTTTTCCGGCTCAAAATATTTGACCTTACCTATGTTGGCATCGTCGGTCGGGGCGATCAGCTCGGCATCCTTTATCATGAATTCAAGCATCTTTTTGCGCGAACGCCCGCCGTATATCTTGCAGAAGGTCACACGGCCGGAAACGACGGTGTATTCGTATTCGACAGATACATACCGCCAGGTGAAGAAAACAAGCATCCATGTTGCAATGGCAAGAAACGTACACATTGCCGCAAGGAGCGGTCCCACCTTTGACATTGCCGTAATGACGAGCGCCACGATGGGAAACATAATGTAAAGCGCGATAAGTCCGGCGCGGCGCGCACGGAGCTTGGGTGTCTTTTTTTCCGCTACAACGTATTCATAGGGTGCTGTGATGTCCTGCATTGTTACTACCCGTCCTTTACGCTTTTTCTACAAGATAAACTCCGACATAGCTTGCCGGAAGCACGGCGCGGAAGCTGCCTGTCTCGCCGGCTGTGCCTGTGGCTATCACCTTGCCGCTCATAAGATCGGTCACAGTGTATTTTTCCGCTTCTCCAAGACCGCATTCGGCAAACGGGATCGTCACGCTGCCCGCGGAAAGCGCCTCGTTGTTGTTTGCAACGACAAGAACGGCTTTGCCCCCGGCGTAGCGTGCATATGCGCCGAGCGTGCCGAAGCCCTCGGTCGTGACCGCGGCGATGTTTGAATCGCGGTGATCCTCAGCCCAGTATTCAAAAATATCGGAATATGTACGTCTTATTTTCACGTACCGTTTTACATCCTCAAGGAAGAAGGACTTTTCCGGGTTGTTTGCCTCGGAGTAGTTGACCGGCAGATCGTAAATGACCGCCTGCCGCCAGGAGGCGTTGAACTCGTCGCCCATATACCAGAGCGGAATGAACGGGGCAAGTATGGCGGCGTAGCCTATCTTTGTACGGTCGCCCTTGACAGAGCGCTTTTGAAAATCGTGATTTGTGATGCAGTTGGTATAATATTTGCCGCGTCCCACGGTCTCGGCATTCTTCTGACCTGCCTCATAGCCCAGACCCTCTCCGGTCTTTACCGACGTTACAAGGTCAAGATAACCGTCGGTGAAGAAGTTCACGGGGTCCTTGTAATAGCCGCCGCGCGTCATCGCGGAGTATTTCAGCACGCCGTCCTGCTCAAAATCATATGTGCGGGAGCGGTCGCTGCCGTCCTCCGAAATTATTATGATGTGCTTGCCGCGTGCGGCAAGGCGGGAGCGGATCTCACCGTAGATATCGTATCCGGTAATGCCCGGCTCGCAGTCGCAGCGGTAGCCGTCGGCGCCCGTCTTCATTATGTTTTCAACGCAGGCGGAGATGAACCACTCGCGCAGCTCGGCGTTCTGCCAGTTGAAGGCGGCGTTGTTCCAGAGCGAGCCGGAGAACCAGTCGGGATGCTCGACCGTGAGGCGGGTATCGTACATAACGCCCCATGTGATTATATCAAGGAAAATGTAAACGCCCTTAGAATGTGCGTAATCGACAAAATCGCGCACGGCGTCCCAGCCGTCGCCGTCGGTGCCGGAAAAGACCGGATCGACCCTGTCGGGTCCGGTGTTGCCGTAGCCGTTGCCGCCGGCACTGCGCTCGTATATAGGCACGAGCCATATGCCGTTCACTCCGATATTCGCATAAAAGTCGATGAGCGCGCGCGATTTTTCAAGCGTGCCGCCTATCGACGCGGTGTCCGGTCTCAGTTCGACCATAACAAGGGACTCCACCCATTCGGGCGTCATGATGCTGCCCGAGGCGTTGCCCGGGACGAGCTTAACCTTGTCGGTGGGGATGTACGAAAGCATGGATGAGTTGTCGGTGGCGTCCTTCTCGTGGTCGAACGACATATCCACGGTCTCGTCCACCGTGATGGTGGAGCTGTCTCCCGCAATGCCGCTGCAAGCCGAAGCGCAGAAGGAGTATATCGCACGGCGCAGGGCTTCGTCAAGTCCTCCGGTAAGCGTTATATTTCCGCTTTCGGGGTCAAAATCGACCGAATAATCACGGCGGTCGCCGTCAAATTTCAGCTCGATATACGGCTCCGCGGTGTCGGAATATTCAAGTCTCGCTCCGGTGAGGGAGAAAAACAGATCGTTCATCATATCGATCTCGCCCGAGGAGGCAGTCTTTACCAGTCTGTCGGCACGCAGATAATAGTTTGCCTTGCCGTCGGCGATTATCACGCCGCGCGTATCGGCAGGCTCGGGAACCGTGGTGTCCGGCGCGTCCGTACCGCCGCCGACGCCGCCGCACGCGGCAAGGCATGGCAGACCCATGCAGAGCGCCAGTGCCAGAGAAACGGGTCGCAGGCAGAGCTTCTTTTTTATCTTCATGACTGTCGTGTTCCTT
>CATYWI010000306.1 GCA_958414155.1 uncultured Anaerotruncus sp.
ATTACAACAGCGGCAGCTATATCACAGATTCCATTTACGAGCGCAAGTATCTGGAGGGCAAGGATCAGTACGCAACGTTTCTCAACTCCAATCAGTCTACCACTGTAATAAACGGAAGCGGTAAGGGCAAACTGCTCATACTCAAGGATTCGTATGCCAACACCTTCTCGCAGTTCGTCATTGACGAGTACGAGGAAACACATCTTATAGATATGCGTTTTTATACGCGGTCGATATCCGAATACATAAAAGCCAACGGTATTACCGAGGTCATGGTGATGTATAACATCCCGAACTTTGCGGGAGATACGGGGATCACATTTGTAAGATGACCGAAAAAAGCCCGGTGCGCAGTCAAAAAAGCGCATCGTGCGCTTTTTTACTTGACTTGCGGACAGATATGCGTTATAATTATCATGAAGAAATGTGAGGTCACTATGCCGCAATGAAGATAAAAGATATCGAGCTTCCGCACGGGCTTATGCTCTGCCCAATGGCGGGCGTGACCGACCGTGCGTTCAGACTCATCTGCGCGCGGTACGGCGCCGAATATACAGTCACCGAAATGGTGTCCGCCAAGGCACTCGTATACGAGCAGCGGGGAAGGGACGGTACGCCTGTACGCACGGCTTCGCTTTGCGCCGTTGACGACGGTATCCCTACGGCGGTTCAGCTTTTCGGCTGTGAGCCGGATTTTATGCGCGAGGCGGCGCGGCTCATATCTACCGGTGAGTACCGCGGCTTTTCGGGAAGGCTCCCGGCGGCGATAGATATAAATATGGGCTGCCCGGTCCGCAAGGTTGCTATGAACGGCGAGGGCGCGGCGCTCATGCGCGATCCGGAGCTGGCGGCGGCTGTCACTGCGGCGGTCGTCGAGGGCGCCGGCGGGCGCGTCCCCGTGACGGTCAAGATAAGAGCCGGATGGGACGGCGAACACAAAAACGCTCCCGAGGTGGCGCGTGCCGTCGAGGCTGCCGGCGCGGCGGCGATTTGCGTTCATGCAAGAACGCGCGAGCAGCTTTATCAGCCGGGGATAGACCTCCAGGTGATCCGCCGTGTGAAAGAGGCGGTATCGGTCCCGGTTTTCGGAAACGGAGATGTGAGCACACCGGACAGCGCTCTTGAAATGCTGGCGGCAAGCGGGTGCGACGGTATCGGGATCGCACGCGGCTCGATAGGCGAGCCGTGGATATTCCGTAGGATAGCGGCGGCGATAGACGGTGACGGGTATCCGGAGCCGGACGACCGCGAGCGCCTTGACACCGCGCTTGAGCATCTGCGGCTCACAGTGGCGTTCAAGGGTGAACGCCGCGGCGTAGCCGAGGCAAAGCCGCAGATAGCAAGATACATCCGCTCGGTGCCGGGGGCGGTCAAACTGCGCGATTCGATAATCCGCGCGGATACGCTTGCCGGTGTGGAATCGGGGCTGAACGCACTGATAGAAAGACTGTAAAAGGAAGGTTCTGTCTGCATGAATGACAATAACGTAAACAATAAACGCGCGGGCGGCATACTCGTTGCCCCCGGTGGGCGCTCGTCGGCGCTTCTCGTGTATACGCTTTCGCACGCTGTGGTTGACCTTGCCTGCGGATATACGCTTTATTATATGTGGAGTAAAGGCGTTATGCACACCTCCGATGCGGTGGCGCTGTTCCTCCTGTATAATACACTTGCGTTCGGGCTTCAGTTCATACTCGGAGCCGTTTGCGATCGCTTCGGCGGCTGTCGCGCCACTGCGGTGACGGGCTGTGTCCTTACCGCTGTCGGCACGGTGTGCGGCGGATATTCGACGTGGCTCGCCGTTGTGCTTGTGGGCGTGGGCAACGCCGCGTTTCATACAGGCGGCGGGTGCGACACCCTGCGCCATACCGATGGTATGGCGGGCAGCGGAATATTCGTTTCCTCCGGTGCGCTCGGGCTTGCCATCGGTATCCGTCTCGGTACGTCCGGTAAGCTTCCCGGTTACATAATTGCCGCCATGCTTCTTTTCGCAGCCGCCGCGATCGCGCTGTTTTGCGGAGAGCTGAATGCCGACGGGACTTCGGTGCCGCTCAGATGCATGCCTCCGGTGGATTCTGACCGCCGCAACGACCGCCGCATGCCGATAATGCGCGACGTTGCCGGCGCAGTCATTGTCTGCCTTTTTGCGATCCTTGTGCGTTCATATACCGGATTTATTGCGCCGTCGCCCGGCTTTTCGGGCAGATTTGCCTTCATTTACGTAGCCTTCTGTGCGTTTGCCGGAAAGTTTGCGGGAGGTATAATGGCTGATCTTATCGGCGCGCGCCGTGTCGGAATCCTGTCGCTCATGCTGTCTATCCCGCTTTTCTGGATCGGCGCGGGAAAGGGAATATTCTTCCTTGCGGCTATCTTCCTTTTTAATTTCGCAATGCCCATAACGCTTTGCACCGTTGCGCGGCGACTGCCGGGACACGAGGGATTTGCCTTCGGTCTTAACACGCTTGCGCTCCTTATCGGCTATATTGCCGCGTATTTCCCGGTGTCTGTCGGCGCCGCAAAGCTGCTTACGGCGGTGCTCACGGCACTGGCGGCGATCGCTGTGTCACTTACCGTATCGGATGAGCGTCCGTCGGATGTTGCCGCACGTGACGGAAAATGAGTCCGTTGGCGA
>CATYWI010000307.1 GCA_958414155.1 uncultured Anaerotruncus sp.
ACTGTCGGGGTACGGCTCCGATATAACCGAAGCGGGACGAACCACAGAACGGAAGGCGGAGCTTGATGAATACGCCATTGCCGCCATTGACGGCAAGCTGCGAATAATTCAGGATATGATAGCCGATATGCCCGAGGTCACAGTGATATATTTCGTACCAGATGCCTCAAAAACGGGCGGTATGTATGTTGATGCAATAGGCAGAGTGGCGGAAATAAACGAATATGAACACATTCTGGTCATGAACGACGGTAAAAAGATACCGATCAATGATATCAGCAAAATCGAGAGCGACATATTCGGAATGCTTATGTAATATGGACGTGAGACTAAAAGACTGAAAAACGAGTATTGAAGTCAGGCGCGCAGAGGCGCGCGACATAGACAAGGTGAGCGTTCTTCTGAACGAGGTGCTGGAGCTTCACGCAAAAGCTGAGACCGGACATATTTATATCCGGAACAACAAAATACACCAAAAAAGAGCTTGAAGATATATTTGCAGACAGCAATACTCCGGTATTTGTCGCGACAGATGACAGCGGTGAGGTGGTCGGATATGCTTTCTGCATATTCAGACATCAGCCATTCAGTACAAATATGCATGATTTCAGAACGCTGTTTATAGACGATATCTGCATTGACGAGAACTGCCGCGGACAGCATGTTGGCAAACAGATATTTGACCATGTCGTCCGCTTTGCGCGCGAAAACGGCTGTTATGATGTAACCCTTAATGTGTGGGAGGGGAACGACGGCGCCCGCGCCTTTTATGAAAAGATGGGAATGTTCGTAAAGGGAACGCAAATGGAGCTTATTTATAATAAAATAATAAGCCGCTCCTGCCGCAAGACTGTGCGATAAAAAGTACTTTTCAAATGAAAGACTATTGCATTTCCGCCCGTTTGGGTGTATAATACTCCGGTGTTAAAAATCAAATCACGGAGATATTATGGTCACACATGCAGAACGCCGCAGGCACAGCACTGCGGCTGAAAAAATCATATCCTTTATAAAATCGAATGTTGTACTCGTTGTTGCTTTTCTGGCGGCAGTTATCACCGCGTGCATAGTTACACCCGATGAACGATATATAAGCTATTTTGACTTCAAAACGCTGACCTGCCTTTTCTGCACACTTGCTGTAATATGCGCCCTTAAAGATATCAGCTTTTTCACAATTATTGCACGGCGTATTGTCGCGCTCACGGGAGACATACGGCGCGCTGTTATAACGATAGTCATAATAACATTTGTCGGTTCGATGCTTATTGCCAATGATATGGCACTGCTGACTTTTTTGCCGCTCGGATATTTTGTTCTCAGATCCCCCGGACAGCAGAAGTATATGATCTTTACTTTCATCATGCAGAACATCGGCGCCAACCTCGGCGGTATGCTTACTCCGTTCGGAAATCCCCAGAACCTGTATCTTTACAACAAGTTCGGAATACCTACCGGCGAGTTCATGAAGATAATGTCGGTGCCGTTCGTATCCGCCATTGCGCTGATAATTACATGCTGCTTTATCTTTGTAAAAAAAGAAAAGATCTCGGTGCAGAAGGATGATGAGGCTCGTCTTCCGCTGTGGCGGACTGTTCTTTATCTGGTTTTGTTCGCGTTCTCAATAGCCATAGTTTTCAGGAGCATTCCGTATTATTGGGGACTGGTCGTCATTCCTGCCATCCTGCTTATTGCCGACCGCAACGCGCTGCGGCGTGTTGATTACGGACTCCTTATGACATTCGTATGCTTTTTCATCTTTTCCGGAAACATGTCACGTATCGAAGCCGTAAATCATATTATTTCGACACTCCTGGCAAAAAACACACTGCTCGTCAGTATCGCATCCTGTCAGTTTATAAGCAACGTTCCGTCGGCGATCCTTCTTTCGGAATTCACCGAAAACTACCGTGCATTGCTTTACGGAGTCAACATAGGCGGGACGGGAACTATCATAGCCTCGCTCGCAAGCCTTATAACGTTCAGACAGTACTGTGCCGCCGAGCCGGGCTGGGCAAAAAAGTATCTGCTTCACTTCAGTGCCTTCAATTTTGCTTTTCTCATCATAATGACGGTGATCTGCTACGCGCTTCTTTGAGTGCCCAGCACGCTGCTGACCGACCGACGACAGATCACAGACCCCCAAAAACGACGAAGAAATTTCGTCGTTTTTTTAACTATTGACAAGCGCATTTAGTTGTAGTATCATATATATTAGTTGATGGTTCAACTAATCGGAGGTGATACAATTGGACTTGACCGAACGCAAAATAACAAAAATTGCCCGCGACGTGAGCAAATTCACCGTGCAGATGATGCGCGAAGAGGGCATAGGCACTGCGGAATTTGATTTTATCCACTTCGTAAGACACAATCCCGGCGCAACACAATCAGATCTTTGCGAGCAGCTGGGCATGGACAAAGGCGCTGCCGCGCGGCGCGCAGCGAGTCTTGAAGCCAAAGGATATCTCCGCAGAGATGTAAATCCCGCCGACGGACGAAGCCGCCTGCTTTACGCAACAGAAAAAGCGGATAAGCTGAAGAACTCTAAAGCAACCATAGAATCCGCGTTTTATGAGTGGCTGACGAGCGTGCTTGACGAAAATGAAAAAGAAGCGTTCTGCG
>CATYWI010000308.1 GCA_958414155.1 uncultured Anaerotruncus sp.
GCAACATCAAGAAAGAAAATGTTAGAAAAAATAGAGCTTGATGAAATCGTACCAGTTGGCGTCACAGATCACAGTGGAAACGTCAAAGCCCAGCTCGCGCTTGGCTTCCGTCTTTGTGGTGTACTCCCCGCGCAGCCATCGCAGACAGGCGGCGCAGTGCTCATCGTCGCCGCGCTCGGCGGCAAGATAATACTCAAATATCACCCTTGCAAAGTCAAAGCCGCCTACCATGAATTCCATATCATGCAGCTCGCCGCGCACCGCCTCAAGCAGCGCGTCGCCGTCGCCACAGTCCTCGCGCAGAGAACCGAGCCACTTGGCTATCACCTTTTGCAGCGCGCCGCCGTCGGGTGATGAACGTGATGCAAGATTCTTCATCAGCTCGCGGTATGTCGCCACGCCCGCTCCTCCGCTGCCGTAAAGACGGCGCTCGGGAGAAAGATCGGCATCGGCGGTAAGGAACCCGCGCTCAAGCGCGTACCCGCGTATCAGCTGTATGAGGAAGCTCTTGCCGCTGCCGTACCGTCCGACAAGGAAGCGCATAGAGCCGCCGCCTTCGTTTACAAGCTCAAGGTCGGAGAGAAACGCGGCAATCTCGTCGCGGCGTCCTATGGCGATATACGGAGCGCCCTCGCGCGGCACAACGCCCGCCGAGACCGAGGCAAGAAGCGATGCAAGTATTCTTTTCGGAATTTTTTCTGTGCTGTTGTCAGGCATTTTCACTCTTCCTTTACTGTTATTTCAGTTTCCTTCCGTGATGAGCGCGGCGCGGAGCTCGTCCGCATAATCCTCCATCACGCGCCAGGCGCCGCCGCTCTCCTCAAGGATTATATCTCCGAATTCCCCGGCGGCAATGTCGTTTACCGTGTCGGCAACGGCGTCCGTAAGCGCGCCGCGCGCCGCGGCAAAGGCACGCTCGGATGCCATGTCGCCATCAAACGCGGCAAGCACAAACGGCAGATATTCGCCAAGCGCCGCGCCGAGTCCCCCACCGGTATCCTGCTGCGGCAGATCGCAGGCGGTATCATGTATCTCCGCAGGCGGCTCGGAAACAGGCTCAGCCTCTGTATCGTCGGCAAACGCCTCGATAAGGCGGTCGGTCGTCTGCCATGACTCGGACTCTATCCTTGACGCATTTTCAAACGAAAGCGTGTTGTTTTCCGGCAACGGGTCGTACAGCTTTTCATATTCGGGCGTCGGTTCGGTCTTTCGCACCGCCGCGCGGCGCGCGGACGGCGGGAATTCGGATGCAAAATAGCTGTCCACAGCCGCGCGCGCCTCGGTCGGCAAGGGACCGAAAGAGAGCCGCGACTTTATGCCGAGCACAGCCCGCAGGCGGTTTTCGGTATATTTCAGTATATCCGTGACCATAAAACGTGTCTCATGCGAACGTGAGAAGGAGCAATAGTCCACGTATATCCGTTTTTTTGCCCCCGGGGAGCAAAGCGCACCGACGTATGCATCCCTGACGGCGCGCGTGTCACGCATACCGGGCATGAGCTTGCCGTCCCTGTCCTTTATATCGCGGCATGCACGAAGCGCCGCCGATGCCGCCGCCGTCATATGCTTGGCGTAAAACGGAGCCGCCTCCCCCGATGCAAATCTGCTTTTGTGCCAATCATAGTTGGAGCAGTAGGTGAGCAGCGCCTCCTCCGCGCCTCCGTGCGTATCGATATAGAACTCACGCAGCGACGCCGTACCGAGGTAAGCCGCGGCGGGAATACCGCCGAGCCTTTCATGTATATCAAGCCGGTTGATAAGACAGAGATCGCACACCCATTCGGAAAGCTGAACGTCAAGGCGAGGATATTCCCCGCGGTATGCCGCCCAGATAAAGCAGAGCCGGTCAAGCGCCGCGCCCGCGCCGGGCGTTCCTGAATAAAGATTTATAAGCTCGTATATATACAAAAGAACATAGCTGTAATCCGCCTGCGGCGCATTTCCGCGGCGCACCTCGTTGCGCCACCAGAGGTAAAAGGCAAGCTGTGAGCTGTCAAGCTGCGAATATTGCGGCATATATGAGAAAAACGGAACATGCGGGCATTCCGCCGCGCTCTGATGCTCAAGCTGTGCGGCACTGTGCATAAACTGCTCGTAATATGAATACCCGGTGTGCCAGCGCATAATGCACACACGGTGGATGAGCGTTCCATCCGGCTCGTACTCAAGCTCCGGCTTTTCACCTGCAACACCGTCCCGCATCGCGGCAACGACCTTGCCCGGCGCGGCGGTGATCGTTCCGCGTGGCGGTATCCTCACAGTTCCCGCATTCGTTGCGGCGGCATCGGAACCGTCCCCGATCTCGACCGCCTCTGTGTGCGAGCGCGGCGCGGGCGTTCCGCGACGGCGTGTACGCGGCATAAGACCGTCTACGTCCCAAAAGCTGTCCGCCTCATCGCGGCGCGAGTTTTTTTCTTCCTCAGCGCTCATCATGCCGCCTCCCCGTATACGCCGCATGAGTGCAACGCCGAAGCTGTCCTCGGCACTGTTCAAAGCGGCGCGAATTATCTTAATATATTATTTTACCATGCTTTTTTATATATGTCAATGCCAAAAGCAGAAAAGGACTGCCGGAAAAGTTTTGAGTTTTCCGACACGCCCTTTTTTAATTCAGTATT
>CATYWI010000309.1 GCA_958414155.1 uncultured Anaerotruncus sp.
CCATCGTAAAGCGGAGCTTCATATTGCGCAGTAGACAATGCGGCAGTGACCTTGTACGCACCGCGATAAGCCTCGGTAAGCGTAAATGCCTGAGAAACATAGTTCCATGTTTCGTTTATTGCACTCAGCGAGAGTGACGTTGAGTTAATGTTGGATGTGCTTACATTAAGCGTGAGTATTTTTGACGTGTCGCCCTTGACACGCAGCATGTGTGTATACGATGAGCGTATATCAACTTCTCCCGTAGAACATATTATTGCACTCTGCACCGGTGTCAGGTCGTCATTGTACGAATAAGCTATCGTCACCTTATTTACGCCTACGGCGCGAATATTCTGCAGAGTTGCATCCTCGCCCTCTTCCATCAGATTTTAATCTATACCGGTGACAGTCATGTTTTTATATGTGGCATTTGCGGGATTGTATGTTATAAGCGAGTTGAGATCCAGCTCGTCGCCAACAATAACATTGGCATGATCGGCGATCGTTACACTGCTTACATCAATACAAGTCACCTTATTGCAAAGCTCCCACAGTGCAGTTCCGGACGGACCGGAAGGAAACTGCTCAAGAACGACATTATGATTCCTCTCGGTAAGATATCCGGTTTGGCTCACCGACTGGATGCTCCAATACTGAGTACCGCTGACGGTAGACTCAAATGTTATATACCACTCATGGTCCTGCGAATACTCGTAATAGAGTAACACCGGAGCATCAGAACGCTCCATCATGTACATCGTTTGGCTTGACTGAGAACGTATCACAAATTTATTACCTCCGTAAGCCTCCAAAAGCCACCGCGCCTCAACACCGTAACCATACCATGTTGTAAGCGAGTTACCCGAATTTTTAAGGCAATGCTGTGTTCCGTCTTTACCACGGACAAGATAGTCACCTGCGATATCGGAGGTGTTTATCATCATATATGAAATGCCTCCATTCGACATCTCGTACAGTCCGTCAACTGAAATATCGAGCATCGATGCCGTCATTGTCCCATCGGCATCTCCGGCGCGGTCATCGGCGATCCTACGCAAATCATCGGTAATATCCAGACTACGCAATGTGCTGCTTCCCGACATGATCTCATCACCGTTCCCGAGGCTTTTTATAACACAGCTTCCAATGTTATATGACATAAGTCCACCGGGTATATCCGGGTTTCCGAGACGAGCTGCCAGGGCAGCATTTTCTATACGAAACGTTGTTGTGCTGCCGGATGTCACCGAGTTTATTTTTTCAGCTCCGCGCTGAACCTCGGCGAGGTTGACGGAAATATTACCGCTGTTTTTGACCGGGACCGAAAAAACATATGTTGTTTTACTGAGGTCGCGGTTTTGGAACATTATTGTGTAATCGTCAGGCTCCTGCTCATAAAGGCGTTTGATATGCTTCTGCTCCTCCACGTTCTCCGCACTGATGCACGCGGGGACAGTGGTCATATCCAACACCGCATCCTTCGCTTCCTCAGGAGTAAGATCACCCGGAAGAAGCGGAAGTTCAAACGGAACTATCACTATTTCTTCTTCATCGTCAGTGACGTATTCATCGGGACTGTCCGCATATCCCACCGGAACAAGCATACACCCCATCATTACAAAAGCAAGCATAAACGATATTATTTTTGGCAACAGGTTTGTTCTATGTATTTTTTTCATAACACTATTCCTTTCACAATTATTTTCGGCATTTTTAACAATGTTTTTCGGCACCGGGTGTCGTTAATTGCGAAAGAGAAGCGGACACCTCCGAGCTTTCGGGCGGCGTCCGCGGCGCGTCGCCCGTGGCATGATACATATCAAGCACTTCATTCCTTAGTTTTCCTCCATGTTGTCGGATATGCCAACATTCCAAATGATTCAAATCAAGGTCTACTGAAGAAATCATATCATATAATTTGATAAATGTCAATATGTTAAAACATAAAATCCACATGTTTTTCCACTGCGTAAAAGGAGCATTTGTGCACAATGACAATACAGGCTGTTGCGCTGACGCGCAACAGCCTGTTATTTATATTCAGCAGATCTCGATGAGGTCCTTGGGCGACTTTGTGAAGTCCATGATGCCGTTCTCGGTTATCGCGACCATATCCTCTATGCGGCAGCCGTACTTTCCGGAAAGGTAAATGCCCGGCTCAAACGTAACAACCTGTCCGGGGGTCAGCAGCTTATCCGCAGGCACGCGGGAGGAAAGGCGAGGCTCCTCATGAATGTACATTCCAACGCCGTGACCGAGGGAATGTCCGAAGGTCCCGACATATCCCGCGCCGTCGATTATGTCGCGTGCGATCTTATCCATGCGCGCGCAGCTCTCGCCGGGACCGGCGGCAGCAAGCGCTGTGGTCTGTGCCTCAAGCACGGTATTGTAAAGGCGGCGGATGTCGTCGTCGGCTTTGCCGATGACGACGGTACGCGTCATATCAGAGCAATAGCCGTCATAGCGCGCGCCGAAATCCATTGTAAGGAAGCCTTTTTCGAGCTTAACGTCGCGCGGTACGCCGTGAGGCATGGAGGATGCGCTACCGGAGACCGCGATGGTATCGAACGCCACGCACTCGGCGCCCTTTGAGCGCATAAAGAATTCGATCT
>CATYWI010000310.1 GCA_958414155.1 uncultured Anaerotruncus sp.
AATCGGCTCTTTCGTCAAAGCGACTTTTTGTTGTGCTGCTTTCGGCGTTCATGCCATCAGAATGAAGGCGTAAAGCCTGGTGCAGACGCTGTTTTCAAAGCAAGATCTCAAAATGAAGTCTTGCAACGGTATCAAGGCCTCATTCTGAGGCCTTGATAGTCAATGTCCCCCGTTGTCCGAAATTCATTCCGCAATGGCATCTTGATCAAGTCGCAAAACATGGTAAAGTCAAAACATCAGAACAGAAGGAGGTGTTACAATGGCGACGAAAAAATATGAAAGCATGCGCATTATGTCCCTTGAAGGCAGTGTGGTGTTCAAAAATGACGGTTTTACCGCCACCAAAGGCGGCAAGCCCGATCCCAAGGCGTTCAGGGGCGTTCTCGATGAGAGCCTTGACACCTTGAAGCTCGCAGAGGTGTATGACCGGCACAAAAGCGAGCTTGCTTACCCTTACCTCGACGGTAAGAAGCGATTCTGCCGCGCCGTTGTGAGCCTTTCCTTCAACCGTGCGATCAAGTTGTATGAATCCTACGGCAACCGCTATGTTCTGAACGGTTACAGCGTCACCGATGAGGATATGCGGGATCACATCTGCATTGATACAGTAAATGGCAAACCGACGCTGATCGCCATAGACGTATCCTTCCGGGAGAATAGCGGATATATCCCCGTGGAGAAACCGATTGTGGAAGGAATCCTCGGCAAGTATTTCAAATATGATGCCGACACGCGCTCGTATAAGCGAAGCGACAAGACCATTCCCACGGATATCAGCTGTCGGGAGATTCGCGAGTACCTATACACCCACGGATTCGATATTGACGGCATCCACTATGTTCGCTACAAGCGAAGCGCTGGTGCAAGCCGCGACGGTCGTTGCCTTTTTATCGCAGAACCGCTGTATGCGGACATGATAGCATGGAGTTCCTGCGACCTTTCTGCCGACACTGCCTCCGATCAGGCTTCCTGGCAGGCGTATATCGCACTCACGCTCAGCAGCATCGAGAGCACGATCAGGCTTCCCAAGAAATCCATCCTCATCATTCGCGACAGAATCAGCCGCTTTACCGAGAATGTGATATGCGTCAAGGAAACCGACACGCACGACCTTCGGGCAGAGGAGGAAGAAACCGAGATCGAAAACGTCATCTGGGACGGCGAGGCTCTGCTGGATGCCGAGATATTCAACGTGAACGGATACGGTGCGCACGGTATGATGCTTCTGCGCAACCGATTTTTCAAGACCTGCGCATTCAACACCAACCTGCAGGATTGGTTCTTTGATAACGACATCACACAGGTAAGCCGACTTGCGGGCTATACCACGGCGCGCGATATCAAGGACATTAAGCTGGTCATCACCGAGAGCAGTGTGAAGTACTTCAAGTTCATGCCAAAGGATATGCCCTTCGAGCAGAAGTGCAAGCGCTTTCTCGACGCGCTCTACGAGGGCAAGAACAGCTCTGTCTTCGGCGTTGTCAAGGCTGACCACGATGCCCCGCTTATGGACGGCATGATGGCATATACCAACTATCAGCTTCTTAATACCATCGGGCTTACCCGCGAGGGTGTCGGCAAGCTCCTTGAGCCGTCCTTTGAGTATCTTCAGGATATGCTGAACCGTTCTCCCTTTCTGCGCTATCAGATCAATATGACCACAGACCACGCCACCATTGCAGAAAATGAAGTCCCCGATCTTGCCAAATACCGCCGGGATACCGTTTTTGATATGAGCTGTCGCACGCCGCTGTTTGAGCAGACCGAATTCTACAAATCCTTCCGCAGCGACACCGTCAGGTATTTTAAGGAACGGCTGAGAAAAGGACGGATCGCAGTCAGCGGTAACTATCAGGTGCTGTTCGGTAACGCCTATGAATTTTTATGGGCGCTCACCGATGAGAGCTACGAGCCGACCTTTTCTTTCTCATTGGATGACGGACAGGTCTGCACCACGGGTTTTGCTCACGGGGAAATGGTGCTCTGCGCCCGCAGTCCTCACATCACCATGGGCAACCTCTACCTCGCGCAGAACGCACACTGCTATGACCTTCTGCGCTATTTTAATCTTACGCCCAATATTATTTGCGTGAATGCGATTGAAAGCAATATTCAGCAAAGGCTTAACGGATGCGATTATGACTCCGACTCCATGCTCGTCCCGGATGACAAGTTGATTATCGCAGGCGTGACCGGTTGCTATGATATTCTCAAAGTCCCCGTCTGCAAGGCAGAGCCTGTCGGCAAGACTGACTATGAGAACACACCGAAAAGCCTTGCGGCGCTCGATCAGACAATTGCGAAAAATAAGATCGGGGAGATCGTCAACCTCTCGCAGTTTCTCAACTGCCTGCTGTGGGACGGGCTATTTAGCGAGGGACAGGGCGAGCATCATCCGATGGATATTTATCACGACATCTGCATTCTCGCGGTGCTGTCGGGAATGGAGATCGACAAGGCAAAGCGCTTGTACTCCGTCGATTCCGGCAAGGTGCTCTCCCGCCTGCGCCATTACCGCAAGGATTACAAGAAAAATCACGGCGGCAATCTGCCTGCCTTCTACAAATATATCGT
>CATYWI010000311.1 GCA_958414155.1 uncultured Anaerotruncus sp.
TAGGCATGGTGTACCCCATAGTCACACGGCGTATGCTGAACGACCTCATCCCCAATAAAAACTTCCGCGGCGTGGTATACGCCGGACTTATCGTGCTCGGACTTTACGTGCTTCGCCTCATGCTCCGTTATTTCGTTCAGTACGACGGACACATGATAGGTACCGCCATGCAGGCGCAGATGCGCCGCGATATGTTTGCGCACCTTGAGCGGCTGCCCTTCTCCTTCTATGACGATCACGAGACCGGCAAAATAATGACCAGACTTACGAGCGACCTGTTTGACGTTTGCGAGCTGGCACACCACGGTCCCGAAAATCTTATCATCAGCACGGTAATGATAATAGGCTCGTTCATTTACCTCTGCATGATAAACGTGTGGCTGACGCTTATCATTTTTGCCTGCGTTCCGGTGCTGCTGTTCGTTTCCCTGCGCCTGCGCCGCCAGATGCGCGAGGCATTTGCCGACCGCCGCAAAAGCAATGCCGTGATAAACGCCGCCATCGAAAGCAGTATCTCCGGCATACGCGTTACAAAAGCCTACACCAATGCCGAAAAGGAAATGGAGAAATTCGAAGTCGGCAATACCCAGTTCTATGAGGCGTGCCGACGCGCATACCGCGCAATGGCGGCATTCCATTCCTCATCCACCTTTATCACCGATGTATTCAACGTTATAATCCTCATCGCCGGAGGCATATTCCTCTACGCAGGCAGGATAGACTTTGCCGATTACTCCGCCTTTATCGTTTCGGTAAACCTCTTTATTTCCCCCATCACCACGCTCATCAACTTCATGGAACAGTACCAGAACGGCGTGACCGGCTTTGAACGTTTCTGCGAGATAATGGACGTTGAACCCGAAGCCGAAAAGCCGGATGCCGAGGACATGGGGCGCGTTCGCGGTGACATAGACATCGAAAATGTGGAATTCTCATACGCCTCCGCAGACCCCGAAGCGCACTCGTCCAATGTACTGCACGGTATAGATCTGCACGTGCCGCACGGAAGCACGCTGGCGCTTGTCGGTCCCTCGGGCGGCGGCAAGACCACGATATGCCACCTCATTCCGCACTTTTACCCGGTAAGCGGCGGCAGGATCTGCATTGACGGCAAGGATATCAACGATGTGACTCTTGACTCACTGCGAAAGAACATAGGTATAGTTCAGCAGGATGTCTTCCTTTTCAACGGCTCGATACGCGACAACATCCTGTACGGCAGGCTTGACGCCACCGATGATGAGGTGATCGATGCGGCGCGGCGCGCAAACATCCACGACTGGGTGATGTCGCTTGAGCACGGCTACGACACCGAGATAGGCGAGCGAGGAGTCCGTCTTTCCGGCGGTCAGAAGCAGCGCCTCAGCATAGCGCGCGTATTTCTTAAGGACCCCGCGATACTTATCCTTGACGAAGCGACCTCGGCGCTTGACAACACGACCGAGATACTTATCCAGCAGGCGCTTGACGAGCTGTGCCGCGGGCGCACCACGATAGTCGTGGCTCACAGGCTTTCGACCATCCGCAGCGCGGATATGATAGCGGTCATATCGAACGGTCATGTAGCCGAGGAAGGCACGCATGACGAGCTTATGGCGCGCGACGGCGTTTACGCCGGACTTTACCGCCTGCAATTCCGCGACAGCGATAAGATAATCGCATAATACACCGTCGGAATATAAACAAAAACACATTAAGGGAGCGACTCGCCGCACGAGCCGCTCCCGATATTTTTACGAAAAAAGCATTATACTCTATGGACTTTTACGAGCAGATATGAGATAACAGATGCGAAACCAATTTTTGCGTGTGCCCGGCGTGCGCCCACATTCCGGCACATGCTGCGCAATCACCATACGGATGGGATCAAATGAAGAAAAAGCTAACGATATGACCGCGGCATGCCCGCTCGCCTTTGGAGAGACAGGCGTAAAGGAGCGCGTGCGGCGCGTGCTGAGCTACAAAAAACCGGCATTCCGGGTCATGATTGCCGCGCTCATCGTATGCGCCGCGGCATCAGTCTGCCTGCCGACGAATCAATCCGGCGTGGCGCTTGACCGCGTTGAGGGCAAAAGCCTGCGCGGTCTTTACGACGATATTTCAGCCATTGAGTTTGAATACTCGGACGGTGAGTCCCTGTCGCAGGTGCGCACAGTTGCCGCATATGCGCATAATACTCTCCTCCTACGGGATAAGCGCAGACGATATCCATGTGACCACCACCATATCCCCTTTGTCAAGTATCCTCGGCACGCTCGGCGATCTGAGACGGATAAGTGATTATCTGGGGCTTCCGGTGACATGGGGCAGCGGAACGCTGAGAATGACCGGTATATCGTTTTCAAGCGCAACGCGCACGCCCTCCGGCGATTCCACATGAGCCGCAACGATGTATCCCATCTCGTGCGCACGCTCGCATACGGCGCGGACCATTTCGGGCGCCATTTTCAGCTCGCCCGGAACGCCTTTTTCCTTGGCGTCCAACACGCCGCCCGTTATCATCAGCTTTATAAGGTCAACGCCCTCTTTCTTTGATCTTTCAAGATGCGCCAGAGCCTCGTCTATACTGTG
>CATYWI010000312.1 GCA_958414155.1 uncultured Anaerotruncus sp.
CGAGCGGATATCCGCCGTGTGTGCCGAAAAACGCACGGTCATCCTTCACGAAGCGCCGCACCGCCTGCGCGCAACGCTCGGCGATCTTGCCAAGGCGGCGGGCGGCGAACGCCGCATATCCCTTTGCCGCGAGCTTACAAAGCTAAACGAGGAGGTATTGCGTATGACGCTTGCCGGGGCGGTCGAATATTATAATAACAGCGAGCCGCGCGGCGAGTATGTTCTGATACTCGAAGGAGCCGCCGAGGTTACCGACGCCGTATGCGGGCTTTCTCCGGCAGAGCATGTTGCCCGTTACATGAACGACGGGATGACGGAGCGCGATGCGATAAAGGCTGCTGCGCGTGACCGCGGCGTTCCCAAAAACGTCGTCTACAATGAATACGTAAAACAAAAAGCGGAAGCCGAAAAATGAATCACGCACAGCCGCAACTTGCATTTTTGCATTTTTACTATTGATTTTTATTCGGCTTTATGGTATCATATAATCAAAAAAATATACTTATTATCCGGAGTCAGACATGAATAAATTATCCTGTTGTGTGGTCGGCGCCACCGGTATGGTGGGCCAGCGTTTTCTTACCCTGCTTGAGGATCACCCTTACTTTGAAGTCACGTGCCTTGCGGCATCCGGCCGCTCGGCAGGCAAAAGCTACCGCGATGCAGTCGGCGAGCGTTGGAAAATGGCGGTCCCGATGCCCGAAAAATTTGCCGGCATGACGGTGCTCGACGCCGCCGATGCAGACGCCATAGCCGCGCGCGCGCAGTTCGTTTTCTGCGCCGTAAACATGCCGAAGGACGAGACACGCGCGCTCGAAGAAAACCTTGCGCGGCACGAGCTGCCCGTTATTTCGAACAACTCCGCCAACCGCTGGACGCCCGACGTGCCCATGATAATGCCCGAGATAAACGCCTCACACGCCGAGGTTATTGCGCATCAGCGCGCGCGGCTCGGCACGCGCCGAGGCTTTATTGCGGTAAAGCCCAACTGCTCGATCCAGTCGTATGTTCCGATGCTTTCGCCATTGCGTGAATTCGGGATAAAAGCCGTTGTCGCAACTACATATCAGGCGATCTCCGGCGCGGGCAAGACCTTCCGCGAATGGCCCGAGATGACAGACAATGTTATTCCCTACATAGGCGGCGAGGAAGAAAAGAGCGAGCGCGAGCCGCTTCGCATATGGGGCGGCGTAAATGACGGCGTGATAGTTCCCGCAGAAGCGCCGCTCATCACAACGCAGTGCATACGCGTTCCCGTGACCGACGGTCACACCGCCGCCGTATTCGTAAGTTTTGAGCATGTCCCAACCAAAGAAGAGATACTCGACCGCTGGGCTTCATACCGCGGACTGCCGCAGGAGCTTGAACTGCCGAGTGCGCCGCGGCAGTTCATCACATACTTTGAGGAAGACGACCGCCCGCAGGCGGCGCGCGACCGTATGCTTTACGGCGGCATGGGCGTGTCCGCCGGCAGGCTCCGCCCCGACACGCTGTTTGACTGGAAGTTTGTCGGTCTTTCGCACAACACACTGCGCGGCGCGGCGGGCGGCGCTGTCCTTAATGCCGAGCTGCTTTACAGACTCGGTTATATGGACTGAACCGGGATATTTCAGTGACCGAAAGGACGTGCAAAAATGAGGCTCGACGATATTTTTGACAACGCAGCCGAAAAACCTCTCGACAACATACCGCCGGACGGCGGATACACGGCAATATTCCGCACTGTTGCGTGCATAGGCGACAGCCTGTCCTCCGGAGAGTTTGAAGCCGCCGCCGTAAACGGCAGCAGCTATCACGATATGTATGAATACTCATGGGGACAGTTTATGGCGCGCATGTGCGGCTGCCGTGTCTTCAATATGTCACGCGGCGGAATGACTGCCAAGGAATACTGGGAGCGTTTTGCCGATGCGAACGGCTATTGGAACCCTTCGTATGCGGCTCAGTGCTATATCATAGCGCTTGGGGTGAACGATCTTTTCGGCAAAAAGCAGGAGATCGGGACCTCCGCCGACATTGATATGCAGACATCCGATACATTTGCATTCTACTACGCACATATAATCGAAAGGCTCAAAAAAATCCAGCCGCGCGCAAAATTCTTCCTTATGACAATGCCTCGCGGAGACGACGATGACGGCAGGCAGGAGCTGCGGCGCGGACACCGCGAGCTGATGTATTCGTTTGCCGCAAAATATAACAACACATATGTGATCGACTTTTTCGAATATGCGCCGCGTTACGGAGCTGAGTTCAAAGAAAAATTCTATATGCGCGGGCACATGACCCCTGCCGGGTATCTTCTGACCGCCAAAATGACGGCAGCATACATTGACTACATCATCCGTCACAACATGCAGGATTTCAAGGAGATCGGTTTTATCGGGACCGATCTGCACGCCTGAGCGACATCGGGAGGCGGAAAATGAAAAAGGCAATAAGATAGGCGCCAAAATATTGTCGGCAACCGGCGAGGAATTCACGATAGAACTTTCTATCGCTACTCCTGGAGAGTCCCGCAAGATGAGCGTATATACTTCGGAAGGGACGTACATAGGA
>CATYWI010000313.1 GCA_958414155.1 uncultured Anaerotruncus sp.
ATAAGCCCTTCGGCTCTTGCGCGACGGTCAAATTCCGCGGCAAGCGCGCAAAGGTCGATCTTTGTGCGTCCGCATGTCGGACAGCTCACAACATCAAGCCCGGTGTGACCCTCGCAGCCGAGCGCACGCAGGATATCCCTGCCCGCTTCGACCTCACGCTCGGGGTCGTCGGTCAGCGACACACGAACGGTGTCTCCTATGCCCTCCGAAATAAGCGCGCCGAACGCCGCCGCGCTCTTGATGATTCCCATACGGCTACCGCCGGCTTCCGTCACCCCGAGATGCAGCGGGTAGTCGCAACGCTCCGAAATATATCTGTAAGCCTCGACCGTTGCACGGACGTCAGATGACTTTACCGATATCACGATATCGTCAAAGTCAAAGCGGTTGAGCAACCGTACATGTCCCATGGCGCTCTCATAAAGCGCCTCTGCCGTAGGCGAACCGTACTTTGCAAGCAGGGGCTTTTCAAGCGAGCCGCTGTTCACACCGATACGGATGGGTATGCCGCATCCGGCGCATGCCTTTGCCACTGCCTTTACACGCTCGGCGTCTCCGATGTTGCCGGGGTTTATCCTGATCTTGTCCACCCCGTACTCGGCGCAGCGGATCGCGATGCGCCAGTCAAAATGTATATCCGCCACAAGCGGGATGCCGATACCCTTTTCCTTTATATATTTTATCGTCTCTGCCGAGTCTATGTCCGGCACGGCGATACGGATGATATCGCACCCGGCGCGTTCAAGCCTTTTTATCTGGTCGTAGGTTCCTTCGGCATCGGCGGCGGGTCTGTTGGTCATAGACTGAACGGTAATACGGCTTCCGCCGCCTATCGCCACACCGCCGACGGTAACTCTTTTTGTGTTTTTACGTTCCATTTTATTTCCTGATAAGTGTAAGAATGTCCTTGAAAGCCACGAGCACCATAAGCCCCATGAGTATGAAAAGCCCTATCCCGTTTACGTATGCCTCTACCTTGCGGTTGAGCGGTCTGCCTATAATGCCTTCTATCAGCAGAAAAACGAATCTTCCGCCGTCAAGCGCGGGTATCGGCAAAAGATTTACCACGCCAAGGTTCATCGCAAGCACGACGAACAGGTAAAGCAGATTCAGAAATCCGCCCGTTTTCACAACGGTACCGACAGTATTCGTAATGCCGATGGGACCCGACACTGCGTCCATACCGTATCTGCCGCGTATCATGTCAATGATGGAATCCCATATCATCTTTATCGTTGAGATCGAACGGAAAAACGCATGCTTCAGCACTGTTCCGACGTTTTTTTGCTCGGCATACAGCTTGAAATCTGTCTCGCCGAAGGTGGCTTCGGACTCGGTGAATGTAGGAAATTCAACGCCCTCAAGCGTTATCTTCTTTCCGTCGCGCACGACCGTAACATCAACAGGCTCATACCCGCTGTTCATTATCTCGTACACAAGCTCGTTGCCTGTGTGTACCGGTACGCCGTCTACCGCCACGATCTTGTCGCCCGCCATGAGCCACGCCGAACTTTTGGCTTCATCGGCAAAATCGGCAATGACCGTAGAACCGAGCTGTCCCGTTGCAAGCACAAGTATCAGCATGCCGATAATGCCGACAAGGATATTTGTGAGCGGTCCCGCAAGGATCGTAAGCATCCTGCGCCACACGCTTTTGTTGCAAAAAGCGTTGGGATTATCCGATTCATCATCTTCTCCCGTCATGCTGACAAATCCGCCTATCGGGAAAAGACGCAGCGAATACCGTATACCGCTTTTCTTTGAAACGCGGCTGAGTATCTTTGGGCCCATGCCTATTGCGAATTCCTGTACCTCTATACCGTTTGCGCGCGCCAGCAGAAAATGCCCGCCCTCGTGCACCAGTACAAGAATACCGAAAATAAATATTGTAAGAAGAAAATAAAGTATTGCCATTTGTTCTCCCCGGGCGCGCATTCAGCGCGCCGATTTCGATAAATAACCGCGTGCGCACTCACGTGCCGCCGCGTCAGCTTCCTTTATGCCCACAAGATCGGTAACGGACGGCGCCGATGCGGAAAATTCCCCGGTGACGTAAGCAAGAGTGTCTATTATATCGGTAAAGCCGCATCTTCCGGCAAGAAAATCCCATACCGCTATCTCGTTTGCGGCGTTTAGCACCGCAGCCGAGGCGCCACCCGCGATCTGCGCCTCGCGTGCGAGCCGCAGGGGCAGGAATGTATCCTCATCCGGCTCTGCAAAGCTGAGCTTGCCTATACGGCAAAGATCGAGCCGGTCTATCACCGCCGTGTCGCGCACGGGGCGGTTCAGGGCATACTGCACGCAAAGCCGCATATCGGGGACCGACAGCTGCGCTATCACCGAGTTATCCGCAAATTCCACCATCGAATGTATAATGCTTTCGCGGTGGACCACCACCCTTATCTTATCGGCTCCCACACCGAAAAGGTGCGCCGCCTCGATAAGCTCAAAGCCCTTGTTCATCAGCGTGGCGCTGTCGATGGTTATCTTCTGCCCCATGCTCCATGTGGGATGAGCCAGCGCCTGCGCGGCTGTCATGCCCTCAAGCT
>CATYWI010000314.1 GCA_958414155.1 uncultured Anaerotruncus sp.
CCTGCGGCGTCTTGGTCAAAGTTATTGTAAATCGCAGATAGCTACTTGGCGGGTGTGAGGAAGATTTCCGCCGGCGGAAATCTATTTTTTACGTAAAACCAAAAACAGAGAGTGCAGACAAAAATCCGCTCTCATCTTATTGGTATGTTACTTCATATTCTGATGCGACTAAAGACAGAAAGCAGATATGAATCTGAACTCACTTCACGGTCAGAGTATGAAGATCAGACCCTGTAGAAAATTCACCCGGGTTTAAAGAACGAAGGGAGTGGAGGTTGTCGCGGGCGCCGCGCATGATGTAGTCGTAATCGGTGCCGGAGGAAATGATGTTGATGCCGAGATCGTGCCAGAAGCCTGTCACCTCGGGATCGGTCGAACCGGTGGAAACACCGACGGGCTTGCCCGCATCCTTGATGATCGAAATGGCGCGGCGTATCTCGCGCCGGGTCTTCTCACCGAAAACATTGTTAAGCTCGCCAAGCGAGCCGGAAAGATCGCACGGACCGAAGAAAAAGCCGTCGATGTAAGGATTTTTGACTATCTCGGGAAGATTGTTGACGGCGGTGACGGTCTCTATCTGCACAAAGCGGCAGGTTTTTTCGTTTGCCTCGGCTATGTACGCATCCATGTCGTCAATGCCGTAGTTTACGGCGCGGAGAGGACCGAAGCCGCGGCGTCCCGCGGGCGGATACATGCAGAATTCCATTGCCGCCGTGGCTTCCTCGGCGGTGTTTATCATGGGGAAGAGAATGCCGTCAGGTCCCATTTCCATGACGCGCTTTACGTGGTTGTAATCGTTCATCGAAACGCGGACTATCGCGGGCGTGCCGCCTGCGTTTACGGCGGTGAGATGGTTACGCAGACTTGTGTAGGAGTTTTCGGAGTGCTCGGTGTCGATCCAGATGAAGTCGTAGCCGAGTCTGCCGAGGATCTCGCTGACGATGCTGTCCGTCATAGAGATGTGGGTCCCCACAAGAAGATCGTTCATAAGTTTGTCTTTAAGATAGCTGTTGCGGATCATTATGTGCCTCGCTGATGCTTTTTGCATTATTGACGGCCGCCGTGAACGGTGACCGATAATAATTATATCAACGCATGTCTGCCGTGAGCAAAACAAACTCACATTATGATATAACAATATCACAATTATGCACGGCGGCGAGGAGGCGGTATCTTTGTGATATTGTTTCATCCCATTGTGCTTTTATTTAACACCGCCTGGGTGCGCCGTGATATAATAAAACCGGATACCGGCAGGTCTTTGACGCCGGCAACGCCGAAAGGAAAGTGAAAATGAGAACTTATTTTACAAAGGATAACATAGATCCGGATAAGGACGTGGCTCTGCTGCCGCCGGATTTTCTTTACTATCCCGATCATCCGGAGGAGTGCTTTGACCGCCACGGACGCCGCTGGCAGAGCGCGGCTACGATTGCAAAGGTAGCCTCCGGCAGACTGTTTGCCGCATACAGCGGCGGCGGAGTCGATGAGGGGCCCAATAATTATAACTGCATTTCTTACAGCGACGACGACGGACTGACCTGGCGCAACGATTACGTTATAATCGACCACCCCAAGATCGTGCGTATGCATGAGCCGATCCTTTGGGTCGATCCCGAGGGAACGCTCTGGCACTTCTGGGCGCAGTCGTATGTGTACTGGGACGGCCGCGGAGGCGTGTGGGCGTCAAAATGCCTTGATCCCGACAGCGATATTCCGAAGTGGAGCGAGCCGCGCCGCCTTGCTGACGGCGTTATGGCGTGCAAGCCTATCGTAAGACAGGACGGAGCATGGCTCTTCCCGACCTCGATATGGCATAACTTCGTTACCCGCTTCTGCTCGATGCCGGAGTACGAAAAGTCGAATGTGTACATTTCGGAGGATCACGGCGAAACGCTGCGCTACCTCGGCAGCGCATATCACCCCGATACCACCTTTGACGAGAACTGCATATGCCAGCGCTCAGACGGCTCGATACTCATGCTCATGCGCCTCTCGGACGGCATAGCATATTCGGAATCGACTGACGGCGGCGCAACATGGACAAAGGCGGAGCGCTATTGCGTTCCCGGCCCCTCGGCGAGAATGTACCTCGGTAAATTCCCCACGGGTGAGTTCTTCCTTATTCATAATTATAACTTTACCGGACGGAACAATATGGCAGTCCTTCTGTCGCACGACGAGGGACGCTCGTATGACGAGGTGCTGATGCTCGATGAGCGCTCATCGGTGGCTTACCCCGATGCGTTCGTGGATGGGGACGGAAAGGTGTATGCGGTCTATGACCGCGAGCGCTACGGCGATAAGGAGATACAGCTTGCGGTGTTCCGCAAGGAGGATATAATCGCCGGCGGGTGCGTGACACCCGGCGCACGCATAAAGGGCGTCGTTTGCAAGTCCTACGGCGCACGCCGTACCGCGGAGGAAAAACAGGCTGGAACGCTCTGGCCGCGCAAATACTGCGACCCGCTGCGTCCGCCCACAACACAGCTTGACCAGTACTTCAAGTCATTCGTTTGATAACGGTGATACCGGAAATACAATGATG
>CATYWI010000315.1 GCA_958414155.1 uncultured Anaerotruncus sp.
TCAATGGTAGAATTCCAGCCTTCCAAGCTGGCCGCGTGGGTTCGATTCCCATCACCCGCTCCATTTCCGAAAGGAAAGTCCCCCGTTACAGCGGGTCATGCGTCTTTAGCTCAGCTGGATAGAGCAACTGCCTTCTAAGCAGTAGGTCGGGGGTTCGAGTCCCTTAAGACGCGCCATACGGTGGGTGTAGCTCAATTGGCTAGAGCGTCAGGTTGTGGCCCTGAAGGCAGTGGGTTCAAATCCCATCACTCACCCCATAAAAATCAGCCCAACTTCCCATAAGGAAGTTGGGCGGTTTTTTTCGCCTTCGGCGAGTTATATTGCTTCGCAGTGATATTCATCTTGTGCCGAATGGTATTCGCTACGCGAGTCTGAGGGGCGAATAAAATATCACTAAAGCAGTAAGCTTTAATATCACTGTCGCGCAAGCGATAATATCACTCCGACGAAGTCGGAATATAACTTTACAAACAGTTGGTTTAATACTTGAACTTTTATTTGAAACCGGCTGTATTGAAGAAACAATATATAAATCTATTCAAAACGATTGCGGTGCAATACGCAGGATGTTAATATCCTCTTTAAGAACGATAAAATCAAGGCAGGAATAGGGATCGGTACATTATGAGAAGCAGTCTTATGCACGTGTTTTTTCTGTTTTTTTATTTCTGTTGCCGAGAAGTTGATTCAGAATTCGGCTTGTGATATAATATTAGTGAAAGTAAATCACGCTCAAGGAGAAAAAGAGAATGACTGATTACGGCATCAACGAAATGCAGGAAATGCAATGGATATTGCAGGATAAGTACAAGTAAAAGCGGGAGTCTGTTTGTCCGACCACCGGACTGGGTTCGAAGAAGCAACAGGTCAGGATCACGGCATTTTTGATGCTACTTTGATTTTCGTTCGGACGCCGAAAACAATGTAAAAGGAGATGCTGAAAAACTCATTTTGAGTTTTTCAGCATCTCCTTTTTATCTTATTACACCGCGTCGGCGTAATAAATGAATATGGGCAGCGGGAACCACAGGCGGGCGAAATCGGGCAGGCGATCGCGTTCGGGGCAAAGCGGAGCAAACAAAACGTTCATTGCCGTGAGGTGATCGTACTCAAAATCGGCTTTTTTATCGGTCCTTTGTACGCCGGGCACGCCGTTCTTTACCGATACGGTAATGTTCTCATCACCTCCCCTGCCGTGGATAAGCAGGGTAAGCTCACCGTCGGGCAGCGGCTTGGCGGTGCTCTTCGCCTTGAGACGCATGAATGCGCCTACGGTGTGTTCGTAATTCAGTACCGAGAAGGATTTTTCCGGCGAGACGGTATACCATTCGCAGATACGGCAAAGACGCTCGATATAGCCCGGCATGAATGTGGGCAGGTTTACGGTGAGTTTGCCGCGTCCCACGGCGTCAAAGAGCGAAACGGTAAATTCTGCTATACGCTCCTCGTCAGCCACTGCGATCTCGTTTACGGTATCATCCTTGACGACGGCATAGCCGACGCAGACGTCGTCCTCAACGCCGTACCAGACCGACGCGCCCCACGATGTAAGTATATCGTAAAGGCGCTCGCGGCTTCTTACGCCGTACAGAGGAAGCGTTTTGTGCAGTGCCGCGATATGGTCAAGAGACGCGCCGTCGTTGGCGGCTATACGACGTATCGCAATGGAATGCGTACGCGGCGAACCGAAGGTGTGGCGCATATTGTCGGAATTGAAGCTGAGAGAAACGCTCTGCCCCACCTTATCGTAGGAAAAGTAATTGTAGCGCTGACGTCTGCCGCCGAGTGTTGAGAAATCGATGCCGTCGCGTATCATGTCGTCAACTGCGTCGTTCATAAGGCGGCGCATATAGCCGCGCGAACGCGCATAAGGGTGAACGGCAACGTTGCCTATGCCGCGTGTGTGAAGGATCTCGCCGTCAACAGACACGTCAAGGTCAAACGCGCCGATCGCGGCTTTTATCTTGCCGTCCTCGACCGCTACATATGAATTCGCCGCAGGATCGTCCTCGGGACGGTATAGCTTGGGAAGCAGCTTTTTGAAGTCGCTTGAATTTCCGTTAAAGCCGAATACATAGTTGATGAAATCCATATAATCATCGTAAAGTCCGGCATATCCCTTGCCGTAATAGATATTTTTGTCAAGTTCGCTCATTGTTTAATCTCCCTTTTGCATAAGTTTAATAATCTTTTGATTAGTGCTTAATTTCACGGTACGCTTGTTCAGCATCTTATGCGGTCGAACATATTTTTTTATTCTGCTCAGTTGCAGACCGCCTTCTTCATTTGTTTGCAAATATCAACGGCATCTTTTAAATCGTCCAAATCAAATATTTTGATAATTCTCCTTTCCGCCGTTATATACTTATATACAGAATACATATCTATAACAAACATATAGTTCTTTTCAAAGTCATATTCTTTTTGATTTCGACCATCTGCCAAGATAACATAATCAGCATAAACATACTGATTTAGTTGAGAAATTAGGTCTTTTTCTAATTCTATGTTTAACTTCACCTCAAACAAAATCTTTTTGC
>CATYWI010000316.1 GCA_958414155.1 uncultured Anaerotruncus sp.
TTTCAGCCTCAGCCGAGCGTGCGCGTATCTTTGCCTCCGCCTCGCGCTTGAATCTTTCATATTCCTCGCGCATCTGCTCAGTCTCCTCGCGGTTGCGCTCCATTTCGATACGGCTCGCCTCCAGCTTGTCGATGACGTCCTCAAAGCGGCGGTTATCCGAGCTTACCTCCGCCTCGGCACGCTCTATGATGTGCTCGGGGAGTCCCAGACGCTTGGATATTGCAAACGCATTCGACCTGCCCGGTGTTCCCACGGTAAGCCTGTATGTCGGGCGCAGCGTGTTGACATCGAATTCGCAGGACGCATTGGTTACACCGGGTGTATTTAGTGCGTATGACTTCAGCTCGGCGTAATGGGTGGTGGCTGCGCAAAGAGCGCCACTCTCCCGCACCTCGCGTATGACTGCTATGGCAAGCGCCGCGCCCTCGATCGGGTCGGTACCGACGCCAAGCTCGTCAAACAGAACAAGCGCGCCCGGTGTCAGCTCATTGACTATCGAAACGATATTGACCATATGAGCGGAGAATGTTGACAGCGACTGCTCGATGCTCTGATCGTCTCCTATATCCGCAAGAACGCGGTCGCATATTGCCACCGAAGAGCGTTCGCCCGCAGGGATATGCAGTCCCGACTGTGCCATGAGCGTGAAAAGTCCCAGCGTTTTAAGCGTTACCGTTTTTCCTCCGGTGTTGGGTCCGGTGATTATCATCGTGTCGTAGCTGCCGCCGAGGGCTACATTTACGGGTACCACCCGGTCCTTGGAAATAAGCGGGTGGCGTGCACCGTAAAGCTCGGTCACACGCTCTCTGCCCGATGTTATGCGCGGTTGCGCGCCGTCGATCTTCTCGGAAAACAGCGCGCAGGCAAAGTAAAACGCCAGCTCGTCGATATTTGCGGTATTATAGCGCAGGATATCAGCGCGGTGAGCCGTTTCGGATGAAAGCTCAAAAAGTATCCTTTCTATCTCGTGCTTTTCTTTGGCTTCAAGCTCGCGTATTTCATTGTTGGCATCGACGACAGCCATAGGCTCGACAAAAAGCGTGGCTCCGGATGCGGATGTGTCGTGTACGAGTCCCTTTACGTCGTTTTTGCACTCGGCGCGCACAGGTATGACATAGCGTCCGTTGCGGATCGTGACTATGCAGTCCTGAAGATATTTCGCATACGAGCCGCCGGTGTACTTTGAAAGCAGATCCTTGACACGCGCGGTAGCGGAACGGATCTTTCGCCTTATATCGGCAAGAGCCGGCGAGGCGTCGTCCGCTATCATCTCCTCGGATATCACGGTGCGGTATATCCTGTCCTCAAACGGACGGTCCGCCGTAAGACGCTCGAACACCTCGTCAAGCACGGTTTCGAATGTGCGGTCGGTGCGGCTGTATTCAAGAATGCCGCGCGCTGTGCGCAGGACATTTGCGATATCAAGCAATTCACGCGCCGAGAGCATAGCACCCTTCTCCGCGCGCTCGCAGTGCGGATCGACGCTCTTTATCATGCCGAACGAGGGGTATCCCTTGTATGACGCAAGCTTTTTGGCGTCGGTCGTCAGCCGCTGGCGGCGCAGTACGTGCACCTCGTCGTCATCCGGCATAAGCTCAAGCGCCGCCGCCTTCGCGCCCTCAGTCATGGCGCAATCGGAAAGCATTGCACGTATTTTATCAAATTCAAGCGATGTTATTGTTTTTTGCGGTAAATACATTGTTATTCTCCGTATTCCGAACTTACATATTCATTATTTCGTTGTAAAGCGCGAGCGAGGCAAAGCCGCGTTCAAGGTGATGCGTGATATATGTGCTTCCCGCCGATGAAAATGTATCAAGATCCGCCTCGTTTGAGAGCGAAAATGCAAACATACGCTCGGGCAGCGCCTCAAGCACATATTTTATCGCCGCGATCACCGCGCGGTCGAGCGGCAAAAGTATGGAGCGCACTCCGTCGTCATCGACCGGTATCGCTCCGGGCGGCAGTGCGGAATCCCTCTCCATCCTGCCCGCGGCGCAGGAGGCGCACATTAGCGCTCCGTTCATAACGTCAAGATAGCACATCCCGCCGTCATCCTTTGAGCGCGCATCTGCCGCTCCGCACACATGGCAGTCGCCAAGCTCGGGCAGATACCCCGAATACCCTGCCGCACGCCATTCAAACGTTCCCTTTATAAGCCTTTGGTCCTTAACGCCGCGGCAGACGGCGTAAAGGGAATTCAGTGTGAGACGCAGTATGTCCACAGCCGGCTCGCCCTCGCCGCTCAGCTCGCAGGCAAGATCGGCAAGATATTGCGCAAGGTAAAGCCTTGTTATCTCGCGTTCAAGCTGCGGAAAAGGCTCTATTATCTCGGCTGAGCGAAGCCATGTCATATCTCCGCGTCGGTGAAGCTCGTAATTTGCATATGTGAAAAGCCGCGCCGGCGTCATATATTTGTTGCGCAGCGAGCGCGCCCCCTTGGCTATCACCGGGATGCGCCCGTAGGCGGGAGTGAGCAGGGTCAGCATTTTGTCATGCTCGCCAAGCTCGTACTCACGCACAACAAGTCCGTCAGTCAC
>CATYWI010000317.1 GCA_958414155.1 uncultured Anaerotruncus sp.
AAGATAAATACCGATACGCTGATACCCGCGCTGACGCTTGCCGCAGATGCGTCATATATGCCGGGGAGCGCCGCGATGTACGGCGTGTGGGATGTTCCCAAGACATATCTGCATCTGTACGACAAGGATCGTATAACCATGGATTGGGACCGTCCGCTTTCGCATTTCGGCGGTATGACTGCGTACGAGGTGTCAAAGCTCGGCTATGCGTGCCATTTGTCGCAGCAGTACACGTGGTTCACCGATTGGATAAACGGCAAATACGGGCAATATACAAAGGCTACGGATATACGTTCGTTCAAGCCTACCGAGTACGGGCTTTATCGCACGTTGGTCGGCGGCGATACGGTCGGCGGAGATTTTTTTGAAAATCTGATCGCCCGCTCCACGCTCCCACCGGAGACCGAGCCTGTGACCGCTCCCGTTACGGAGCCTCCGGTCGAAACACCGGCAGATACCTCCGGCGCAGTGTCGCTCCCGCCCGAAAGCATGCCCGGTACCGTGACGGAGGCGGAGACTACCGCCGATGCGGGAAAGGACACCGACGGCACTGCGGCTGTCGTTGTCGCTCTTACGGCTGTAACACTGCTTCTCGGAGCGGCGCGCGTTATGTCCAAAAACAAGAAATAAAAGCCGCGATGTCGGTTGACACACGGCGCGTTAAATGATATAATCAAGACACGATCATGCTCTTGAATACTTTTTAAGGAGAAACGCTATGGCACAGAAACCCGAAATTTTTGCCGCACTGCCCACCGTATACGCGGTCGCGGATAAATACGTTATCATCGTTCCCGTAAATGAGCCATGCCTAATGTGGGTGGGCATAGGCGAAAACGAATATTATGACGACTCGAACGGAATACTGCGCTCCGGGCGTCTGACGCACAAAATGACGGTCCCGATGGCGGAGCTTGACGCTGCCCGGAGCTATACCGTTCGCTGGCGCAAAATGATCGAGCGCAAGCCCTACCGTTCCGAGGTCGGTGAGATAGAGGAATACACATCCGCATACCGTCCGATCGATCCCGAAAAGGAAAGAATAAATATCTACAATATCGCGGATGCGCACAATCGCGTTGATGGTCCGATAAATGCGGGAAAATATTTCGAACGCACGGGAGAGGAACTTGATCTGCTGCTTCTGAACGGCGATATTCCCAATCACAGCGGCGACGTTGCGTACTTTGAGGCGATACACAGGATCGCCGCAGGCGTTACCGGCGGTGAAATCCCCGTCGTGTTTGCGCGCGGCAATCATGATACGCGCGGTGTCTGCGCCGAGCTTATCGAAGATTATACGCCCACCGACAACGGAGTGTCGTACTACACCTTCCGTCTTGGACCTGTCTGGGGCATTGTCATGGACTGCGCCGAGGATAAGCCGGACGACAATGTTGAATACGCTCACACCATCTGCTGTGAGGATTTCAGACGCCGCGAAACGCGGTGGCTCGAGGCGCTCTGCAATGCTGAAAAGCCGGAGTATTCGGACGGCGGTATAAAATACAAGATAGTTGTGGTGCATAATCCCTTTACCGAGCGTCGTAATCCGCCCTTTGATATCGAAGAGGATACCTTTGCCCATTGGGCGGCGCTCCTGCGCGAGAACGTAAAGCCGCACCTTATGATATGCGGACATGTACATAAATGCTACGTGACCTATCCGGGCGACGGGCGTGACGCCTTCGGTCAGCCCTGCCCGATAGTCGCGGCGTCAAGTCTGAGCAAGGACGATCTTTCGTTTTTTGTCGGCGGCGCGATAACGCTTGACGGAAATATGGCGTATGTCAGATTCACGGACAATGACGGTAATATCGTAGGCGAGGAAACGGTAAAGCTATGAGAAACAGACGGGGACACGAAAGAATAAAAAACCGTTGACACTTGGTGGTTTTGCCGCCGGGAAACCCGAAAAACAAATATGAGGAAAAAAACGGTCAAGCCGTATTAAAAGAGCCGGGAGCATGCCCGGCATTTTACGGACTGTTAAAGGCACTTGGGCTTTTAACAGTCCGTATTTGATATACAGTAAGGCTGCGTGTATGCGGAAATATCAAAAGAAGAACATACCGCCGCAGTCGAAAAGTCTGCCGCTGCCAAGAGGGAAGACGCGAAATCCCCGGGAGGTCACGAGATTGGTGACAGCCGCGCCGTCCGGATGTGTGAGAGGATCTCCGGCAAACCACACCTCGCCGCGTTCGCCACAAAAGCCGCACGCGCCCCCGATAAAGCCGTGGTCGTAGCCGGGAAGGTCGATGTGACCCGGCGTTATCTCAAGGAGCGTGATACCCGCACGGTGCGCGGATGCGGCTATTCCCGCATCGGCTGTGATAACGCCGTCGCCAACCACGGATGTCGAGCAGGCGGCGTAGCCCTGTGCTACGGGAACTATGCGCAGTCCGGCTGCCTCCGCACTGCGGCAAAGCTCGGGCGCTGTGCGCGGATTGGCTATGAACAAATCGCCCGCACGTTTGGCACAAAGCGGAACATCCTTTGGGTAGAGCGCTCCCGCCTCCGCTTCGATAAAACGAAGTTCA
>CATYWI010000318.1 GCA_958414155.1 uncultured Anaerotruncus sp.
GCAGATTTGTAGCCGCGTACCCCGATGGCGAAAAGAGTGCTAATTCTTATCTACTTCCTGTCTTTAGTTACATCTGAACATGGTTTTTATGCTCGGGGGGGCGTTTCTGCGGATTTTGAGCTTCATACCCCGATAGTGAAATGAGAGCAGGGGCATATCTACTTTCTGTCCATAGTCACATCAGAACATGAAGTAACTTTCCGGTGAAGTTGGAGCAGATTTATATCAGACTCCATGGATTAAGTTACTTCGAATCATGAAGTAACTTGTCGGTAAAGTAAGAGCAGATTTGTACCTGTCTCCGCGGATTAAGTTACTTCGATACATGAAGTAACTTCCCGGCGAAGTGAGCGCAGATTTATATCAGGCTCTACGTCTTAAGTCACTTCAAAACATGAAACACCTTACCAACAAAATGAGAGCAGATTTTTGTGTCTGCTCTCTTTTTTAGTTCCTGCGGATGGAAAATCAAGGATTCCGCCAGAGCAAGATCTTCATTATTATCCGCGAAGCGGAATGTGATTCCGCCCTCAATTCGCCGTAAAGTCCCCCCATGTTCATAAGAAACTTATGACGTGAATTATGATATAAATCTGCTCCAACTTCACCGGAAAGTTACTTCATGTTCTGATATAACTATGGGCGTGTAGTAGATAAGAATTTGTACTAACTTCATGGTCGGGGTATGAAGATCAGAATCCGCAAAAACGTCACCCGAGCATAAAAACCATGTTCATAAGAAACTCAGGACGTGAATTATGATATAAATCTGCTCCAACTTCACCGGAAAGTTACTTCATGTTCTGATATAACTATGGGCGTGTAGTAGATAAGAATTAGCACTCTTTTCGCCATCGGGGTACGCGGCTACAAATCTGCTCAAACGTCACCCGAGTATAAAAAACTATTGACAAGGGGGCGGGGAGATGGTAGAATTAAGGGGAAGAAAAAACGAAAGGCAGAATCATTATGAAGGAACTTCACGGAAATATAGTGGTGGGGCAGTCAGGCGGTCCCACAGCAGCAATAAACGCAACACTTGCAGGCGTGATACGCGGCGGACTTGACGGCATTGCCGCAGGAACGATAGGAAAAATATACGGGATGAGAAACGGCGTTGAGGGACTGCTTGAGGAAAGACTTGTTGACCTCGGCGCGCTGTTTGACAGCGATGAAAAACTCCGCCGCCTCGAACACACACCCGCAGCCGCGCTCGGCTCCTGCCGCAAAAAGCTGCCGAAATGCAGCGACGATCCCACGATATACGAAAAACTGCTCGCGGTGTTCAAAAAATACGATATCAGATATTTCTTTTACATCGGCGGCAACGATTCAATGGATACCGCCGCAAAACTCTCGGAGTATACCCGCACGCATGAATATGAAATGCGCATAATTGGCGTTCCGAAAACCATTGATAACGACCTTGTAGTGACCGACCACACCCCCGGTTTTGGCTCGTCGGCAAAATATATTGCAGTCACAATGCAGGAGATCATACGCGATTGCTCGGTATATACCGTTCCCGCCGTCACTATCATTGAGATAATGGGGCGCGACGCGGGCTGGCTCACCGCCGCATCCGCGATCGGACGCGCCGTAAACGGCATAGCGCCCGACCTCGTTTACCTGCCCGAACGCCCGTTCGACCTTGACGCGTTTTACGCAAAGCTGCGCGAAAGACTTGCCGTACATCCCGGCGTGGTCGTTGCGGTGTCCGAGGGCATCCGATTTGCCGACGGCAGATACGTCTGCGAGGGCGTTGACGTGGGAACGACCGACGTTTTCGGTCACAAGCAGCTCTCCGGCACCGGAAAGGCGCTTGAACTTGCCGTGCGCGCCGAGATAGGCTGCAAGGTCCGCTCGGTCGAACTGAATCTGCCGCAAAGATGCGCCGGACATATCGCCTCGGCGCAGGACCTCACCGAATCGGTAGCCGTTGGCCGCGCTGCCGTTGCAGCGGCACGCGAGGGCGTCAGCCGCGAGATGATGACCATCCTCCGCACCGAGCGCGACGGTCACTACGATTTTGAGATATCGCATTCCGATGTTTCGCAGATCGCCAACAAGATAAAGAGCGTACCGGCGGAGTTTATAAATGCTGCCGGAGATGATGTGACCGACGAATGCTGCAGCTATCTGCTTCCGCTCATCCGCGGCGAGGCGTATCCGGAGTACACGGACGGCATTCCCGATTACGTTGTTATCTGAGTGCAAAAAAAGTACAAAAAGTACAAAGAAGGAGATTTTCAATGAGCAAGCCGAAAAAAATAGCCGTGATAACCGGCGCATCGTCCGGCATGGGACGCGAATTTGCACGCAGGATTGAAGAAAAATACCGCGGTGAGCTTGATGAGATCTGGCTGATCGCGCGCCGCCGCGAGCGGCTTGAGGAACTTGCCGCCGAGCTGGGCACTCCGGCGCGTGCGTTGCCGATAGATCTTTCCGGCGAGATGGGGACCGACGAATACGCAGCCATTCTTGACGCGGAAAAACCCGACGTTCGCGTTATGGTGAACGCCGCCGGGTTCGGGA
>CATYWI010000319.1 GCA_958414155.1 uncultured Anaerotruncus sp.
GCTTTTGTTACCTGAAGATACTTGTTCGAAAGATCGGAGAAGTTTCTTTCAATGTTGTTTTTATCGGCGCGCAGAGTTTCAATACTGCTCTTGATCCCGGTAAGCGAGTCGTTTATGGAGCTTATCTGCTTGGCTATATCGGCGTAGTTCTGCTCAACGCCGGTAAGTCTTCCGCCCAGCTCATCCGCGGCGCTTTTGAGCGCGGCTTCAAGTGCGGCAATACGCTCGTCCTTGGTCTTTCCCGCATCCTCAAGCGCCGTAATGCGCGACATTATCGACTGGTAGGCCTCGGAGCTCATTCCTCCTCCGCCTCCTCCGCCACCGCCAAGCTCAAGCGCGCTAACGCGCGCCGCAAGACTGTCTATGCGTGATGTGAGCGGCCCCAGCACATAATCCTCAACATACTGCGCAAGTCCGGAGAGCGAGACTACGGGGTCTATGGAGCTGTCGTACACCAAGGAGGCATAGACCGCCAGCGAAGCGGAAAACGCAAATGCAAGCGCCAAAAACAGCGCAGCCGTTTTTTTCAGTTTGTCCGGTATTTTGTTCATTTTAAACACTCCGTTTTGTTAGGGGGAAGCGCGACCTTCTGTCATATGTCGAGCTTTATCTGCATCTTTTCAATGTCCTTTTCCACAAGCAAGACCGGTGTTGCCGGGATCTTTATCTTTTTGTATCCCTTGGTGCTTTCAAACTTATCCGCAAAGTCACGCCACACGCCGGAAATTTTGGCATCGGCACGCAGTGTGATAAGCTGAACTCCGATAGAGGACCGGGTCGCCTTTATCGGTATCAGTGAGGTCGAGATTACTGCCGCACGGTCATTGGAGGTGACTGTAAGAATGTCAAAGGGCTTGTCCTCCTCGAATATTCCCACTATCGGAGAGGCGGAGCTGAACGCGCCGGTGAGCTTGCGGCGATTGCCCTTGGTCTGGTATACCGACTGCGGTACGCGCAGTCCCTTACCGTTCTCAAAAATGAATACCATGTTGCGCGCTTCGCTCCAGTCGGCTCCCACCTTCATGAAGATCGGCTTCTCGCCGGTGTCAAAACCGAGCTTGGCGGGAATGAATTCTCCCATCGCCGACGCCTTGCAGGTGTCAAAGTCGCATGCGCGCGCACGATAAAGCTGACCCTTGTCGGTGAAAAAGAAGAGATCGGTGAGGTTGTCGCCCTCAGCCTCGCTTATTATCGTATCGCCTTCCTTGAGCTTGTGTTCATCGTTGCCGCGCAGAGAAAGCGCCGTGATCTTTTTGAAATATCCCTCCGAGGTGAGGAAGAAGTGCGCCGGGTAGTTTTCTATCTCCTCGACGGGAGACGTAACGGTTATCTCGTGCTCGTGTATTATCTCCGAGCGACGGGGCTGACCGTATTTCTTTTTTACGTCGCCGAGCTGTGAAGCGATGCATTTTTTGAGTTTGAGCTCGTCAGCAAGCGTCTCTTCGATCGCCGCTATCTGCTTTTGCAGCTCGTCGATGTCCTTTATACGGTTCAGGATATATTCACGGTTAAGGTTGCGCAGCTTGATGTCGGCAATGAACTCAGCCTGCGGTACGTCGATCGAAAAGCCGGCGCAGAGGTTGGGGATTACGTCCGCATCCTTTTCGGTGCCGCGGATTATCTTGATAGCCTTGTCTATGTCAAGCAGTATCCTGCCCAGACCCATAAGGAGATGGAGCTTTTCCTTCTTTTTATCAAGGTCGTAGCGCAGTTCACGAGAATAACATTCAATGCGGTATTTTATCCACTCTTCAAGGATCCGTCTGACGCCCATCTGCTGCGGAATCGAGCCGATGAGTATATTGAAGTTGCATTTGAAGGAATCCTCAAGTGTCGTTGCGCGGAAGAGCTTCGCCATCAGCTGGTCGGGGTCTGTGCCGCGTCTTATGTCTATGGTAAGTCGGAAGCCTGAGAGACCTATCTCGTCGCGTATGTCGGTGATCTCCTTGAATTTGCCTTCCTTTATCAGGTCCGTGACCTGCTTGATTATCTGTTCTATCGTTGTGGAGTACGGGATCTCGGATATATCGATGCAGTTTGCCTGCGGATCGTATGTGTATTTCGAACGCAACCGCACCGAGCCGGAGCCGGTCTCAAATATCTCGCGCATTTTGTCACGGTTGTAGATTATCTGACCGCCGCACGCAAAGTCGGGCGCCTTTATTATGTCCATCAGTTTTTCGGTGTCGGTGCGCTGGTTCCGCAGCAACGCTATCGTTCCGTCGCAGATCTCATTGAGATTGAAGGAGCATATATTCGATGCCATACCGACTGCAATGCCCATATTTGGCGTCACAAGCACGTTGGGGAACGTCGTGGGCATGAGCGCCGGCTCCTTCATGGTGCCGTCATAGTTGTCTACCATATCAACGGCGTTCTTTTCTATGCCCGAAAAGATCTCTGCTGAAAATTTTTCCAGCCTTGCCTCGGTGTATCGCGGGGCGGAATAGGGTCCCGAGCTGTACTGCTTGCCGAAGCCGCCCTTTGAGTCGATAAACGGGTGAAGAAGCGCCGCGTGGTCGCGCG
>CATYWI010000320.1 GCA_958414155.1 uncultured Anaerotruncus sp.
AAGCTCCGCGCGCTTTGAAAAGGGACTTGACCCCGAAAACACGCTTCCCGCTATCGAGCGCGCGTGCGAGCTGGTCGAAATGCTCGGCGCCGGTGAGGTCGTTGACGGAGTTATCGATATTTATCCCGGCAAAAAGGAGCTGCGCGAGGTAACGTTCAATGCCGCCAAGATAAATGCCTTCCTCGGTACAGCGGTGCCGGAGGACTATATGCGCAGCGTGCTGACGCGCCTCGGATTTATACTCGCCGGCGAGAAGGCGACCATTCCCTCATGGCGTGACGATGTACTGGGCAATGCCGACCTTGCGGAGGAAGTCATCCGTATGTACGGCTACGACACGATAGAGTCCACTCTTATGTGCGCGCGTACCACCGAGGGCAAGCGCACTCCCAAGCAGAAATTTGAGCTGGAACTGGAACACGCCCTGATCGGTATGGGACTTTCCGAGATCGAGACCTTCTCGTTCATCAGCCCCAAATATTACGATAAGATCTGCCGTCCCGCCGACGATCCGCTTCGCCGTTCGATAGTGATACGTAACCCACTTGGAGAGGACACCAGCGTGATGCGCACAACGGCTCTCCCCTCAATGCTTGAGGTGCTTGCGAGAAACAATAACTTCAACAACGAGGATCTCCGCCTTTACGAAATGGCGACGGTCTATCTTCCCAAGGATGATCCGAACGCTCTGCCGGACGAGCCGACCTCTCTTACGATAGGTATGTACGGCAACTGTGACTTCTACACCGTAAAGGGCGTGTGCGAGGCGCTCTTGGGGCTTGTCGGCGCTGAGGTGAAATTCACGGCAAGACGCGACGATCCAACATTCCATCCCGGCAGATGCGCCGCAATGTACGCCGGTGACGATCTTGTGGGTGTGCTGGGACAGATCCACCCGAATGTGGCTGCCAACTACGGCTTCACATTCCCGGTATATACTGCAGAGATACGCGTTCCCGTGCTTATGGCACATAAGGGCGGAGAGGTCGAATATCATTCGCTTCCCAAATATCCTGCCGTTACGCGCGACCTGTCGTTCGTGTGCAGTGAGGATATCGAGGTCGGCACGATCGAGGATACGATCAAAAAAGCCGTCGGCAAGCTGGTCGAGGATATCAGACTCTTTGATATCTATCGCGGCGTGCAGGTCGGGATCGGCAAAAAGAGCGTTTCAATGCGCGTGACTTTGCGGGCAGCCGACAGAACGCTGACCCAGGAAGAGACCGAAAAGGATACCGCAAAGATCATTGAGGCTCTTGAGCGTGATCTTGGCATCAAGCTGCGCAGTTGAAAAAGCCTTGTGATGCTGCCGGAGCAAGCGAAGGCAGCGAGATACTGATAGGCGATAAGCAATATATCGCGTGCATGGCGCCTGCCCGCAGCGGCGGGCTGACACACGCGGTGTATTGCAGGTCGCTTCTGCCGGACGGGAAAAGCGCGGTGCTGTACGGTGCCTCGGTGCCGAAAAGCGAGGCTGACGCTCTTGCGATCAGCGGGAGCCGATACATCGCAACGGATGCGGCAGTTACGGAAAACGTGATCTTTTACGACGGCACGGGCCCGCATACGCGCAAGCTGCCGTTTCTTTCGGGCGGCGAGATCGTGTACAGGTATATGACCGATGAGGACGCCCGCCGCGTCGGGGAATACTTTACCTCGGACTATACTCTGAAGCTTTGAAATTTATATTTTTGGGGTGCTAAAAAACTCATTCTGAGTTTTTTAGCACCCCAAATCATTTTATTTGTTTGTGCAGGGAGGCACCGGTTCCGACTTGCTCAGTGCATAAACGAGTATCTCTCCGGAGGAATTCACCAGGATGGCAAGCAAAAGCCATAACACAGCCGAATCGGGGGAGAAGCAGAGGAATATCCGGTAGTAGGCTATGAACGTGATCACCATAAAGGTGACGGTTGCCGCGGTCAGAAGGAGAAGGGTGAACGAATACCCGAAAAAAGCCGTCATACGGATCATTGTGATGCGCGGAGCCGAGTTATCCGGGCTCGGGGAGAGGGCAAATAAGTAAATACCGATCGCCATCACAGAAAGGATTATGATCGATATGTTCAGCCACATCAGTGTTTTTCCGTAGTTGCGCCTTTTTTTGCCGTGGGTCCGTGCCGCGGATGCGTCCGCAACGTCGCCGAATATTTTGTGCCGGTATACCGGGACATAAGCGCCATCGGGACACGGCACCCCGAGCTTTTTTGCCATAGTGCTTATGCCCTTGCCCTTGAGCAGGTATGTGACCAGCGACAAAATAAAATAAATGAAGTTGAATAAGAAACAAAACAGCAAAAAAGCAAGAAAAAATAATGTTATTGTGAGTCCCGGGTAATCAGGCGCCGTATGATACATTTTTGCTTCCTTTCATTTTCGGATTTTTACCGTGTCGCAAAGACCGGTTTATAAAAACCGGTTTTGGCAAACCGGTTTGCCCAAAAACGGTTTGCCATTCGCAACGGACCGATCCCGTTGCGTGGATGATCGGTGCTGAAACGATTATATCATTATTTAT
>CATYWI010000321.1 GCA_958414155.1 uncultured Anaerotruncus sp.
CTTGGAATCGCTTACGGATATGCCGGCAAAAAAGACGAAATGCTGAAATTGGCTGGAGAGATGCCCCGCGCTCATTTTTCATATGAAAACTTTATGATGTACCGTTGGAAGGGGGATGCCGACTTTGAAGAATTTCAAGGCTATCTATCTTTTTTAATTTACCATACAGCCGAAATGATTGAACTTGCAGTCGCTCAAAGACACGATGATGGAGAATTTATTTATCCACTTGAAGATAGAATTCATTTATGGAAAACAGAAGTAGAATTTCTTGAATTGCTTTTTCCGGACGGCGATTTTCAAATCAAAGCTCAGCTTGGTGAAGATGCTTGCAGATTTTTGTGTGCCGCATATCTGAGGCAGCAGAACTATGAAGAAGTGTGGAAATGGTTAGAAAAAGGTGCGGACTTTGCGATTCATATGGACACCTATAATTTTGATGCTGCACATACCTCGCCCATTCTTCGCGGATATTCAAGTGGCGGCTGGATCATGGAAGCCGAAGGTAATCGGTCGCAATCTATGCTTAATTGGTTGACAACCGATGATGAGGCTGCTGCTTTGCGTTCCGACGCGCGTTATGAAGTGATTGTTGAACGTTTAAAAACCGTTGCAAAGAAACGTGATTTTTCGTCCTGAGTCGCTGCCTGTCAAGCATGCAGCGAAAAAGACAAAAACATTTAAGTGGAGATTCCACCCTGCAGCGTTGCAGGGTGGAAATTTTCATGCGGTAGCACGCGATGAAATTTCATCGGAGCCATGCGTTTGAGCCTCTGTTGGTATCGTTTGTTACTCTTAAAATCGCTGAAAGCCAATATTCCGTTGGTGTACGCTATCCTATAAATCATCGTAAAAGCAGAAGAAAAGAAGTCGATTTTCGTACGCGACATCTGATTTTTCAAGTCAACCGGTGCTTGAAACCAAAATCCATTTCAAGCATAAATTTATAGTATACTTCTTCTGCTATAAAACTATAGTTAAGCGTTATTGTTAGAACTCCCTTTGTCCATAGCACCTGGTTCCAAATTTACTTTATACACATTTGAGCCGTAATCGCCCGCATTAGTGTATCGGTGAAATTTTTCAATCAGGTCTTTTTCGAGCAGAGCCTTAATTGCCTTGTCCACGGTTTCCTCTTTTCTGATTCCGCACCCGTTTGCGATATCTCTCCGCGAAGGAAAAGCCACATTGCTTTCCCGGTTCATACGACGACAAAGAAAACAATAGACGGCGATGTCCCGCGGTTTCAGACCGTACGGACATATGTCCGTGTGTGCTTTTTTTGATGGTCCATTTCTGCGAAACCATTTCTGCGAAACCATTTCTTCGAACCGCCCCCGCCCGGCGTTCCGCCGAGTCGTTATTCCGGTGCAGAAGCACTTGTGCGTCGGCGCCGCTCAATCGTGTCATATCATATAATATAAAATAATAGGGAGAAAACCGCGCGCCGCGCAAGGAGGAATACATGATGAATGCAAACGAACACATACCTTCCCGCCCGCTTGAATTTGTAAAAATGCAGGGTTGCGGAAACGATTATATTTTTATCGATTGTTTTGAAAATACGGTCGGCGATCCCGCCTCATTGGCGCGACGGCTCTCCGACCGCCATTTCGGGATAGGCGGGGACGGCGTGGTCCTTATATGTCCCTCGGAGCGTGCCGATGCCGTCATGCGCATGTTCAACCGCGACGGGAGCGAAGGGCTTATGTGCGGTAATGCCATCCGCTGCGTGGGGAAATATCTTTATGACGCGCGCGGCGTGCGGCATTCGCCTATAACTGTGGAGACCCGTTCGGGACTTCGCTCACTGGACATCGTGGTTTCCGGAGGGAGGGCGGTCGGAGCGCGCGTTATGATGGGAAAGCTCATCACCGCGCCTGCCGAAATCCCGGCATTGCTTGACGGCGAATGCATTGTCGGACGCAAGGTGACCGTGGGCGGCAAAAAATACAGAGTTACCTGCGTGTCTGTCGGAAATCCGCACTGTGTGGTATTCTGCGATGATCCGGACGCTGTGGATATAGAAAAGATCGGGCCTGAATTTGAAAACAGTCCGATTTTCCCCGAACGCGTGAATACAGAATTCGTGCGTGCGGACGGCGGCGAGCTTTTCATGCGTGTGTGGGAGCGCGGAAGCGGAGAAACACTTGCCTGCGGTACCGGTGCGTGCGCGGCGGTGGGCGCGGCAGTGCTGGGCGGCATCTGCCCGCGCGGAGAAGACATAAGGGTGCATCTCCGCGGCGGGATACTGACCGTCAGATGTGAAGTGGACGGTACGCTCTATATGACCGGGGACGCGACAGAGGTCTTTCGCGGTACGGTCGTAGTGTGATGGTTTTTGCTCAATATGCCTTCTTATCAAGCGTCACAATCTCCGCTCCGGTGGCTCCCATCAAGACGCTTACCCGTTGCAATATGTGCCTCGTCTATCGTCTATCGTCTATCGTCCATTGTTTATTCAATCTGCTCGTTTTTGGTAATGATCACACCGTTTGCATCCGATTTCGGCGACG
>CATYWI010000322.1 GCA_958414155.1 uncultured Anaerotruncus sp.
GATCAAGTCCGCCGCAGGCGGCTTGATAAGGATCGCGTAAGACTGGCTTTACCGGTTGCTTTTTTTTAGCGCGATCCGGGGTTCAGAATCCCACCGACGGAGAGGCAGTCGGCTTTTGCCGACTGCCTTTTATTGCTGAAGCCCTTGCCGATTCGACCCCGATCAAGTCCGCCGCAGGCGGCTTGATAAGGATCGCGTAAGACTGGCTTTACCGGCTGCTTTTTTTATAGCGCGATCCGGGGTTCAGAATCCGACCGTAGATGCGACTGAGGCTCCCTGCCGGCAGACCGGCAAGACAGTAAAATTCAAAGGCATGATTTCGGTCATGCCTGTTCTGCTTTTTTGCGGCACACCCGCGGGAGTGTGACCAACAAGATCTTGCTTGAATGGCACATATGCTATCCGGCTCCTGTCGATCTATCTCGCGTCATTGATAAAATGTTTTACTGTGTCTGTTGGATTCTTCAATTCGGTCTTGAAGAATTCCGGATACATCTTAATGTCCTCATCGAGCGAAGCCCACACCAAGTGTTCTTTGCTGTTATCTTCCATAAAGCTTTCGCTGATCGGCGCAAAAGCATCAGGCACTTTCATATAGAAGAAAAGCGAAATCTCATAAATCAGCTTGTTCCGATTGGAAGGCATGTCGCCATAGAAATAGTTTTCATGCACAAAGCCAAGACGGTCGATTTCCATCTTAACGCCCGTTTCTTCAAATACTTCACGGATGACCGCCTCTTCTGCCGTTTCACCGAATTTTACCCTGCCGCCAACGGAGTAGAGATAGTCTCTGTCATTGCCAACCATCAAAAGCTTCCCATCTTTTATGATGATCGCTCCTGCACGAATATTCAAGATCCCATCGTCACAGACTACGCACATATCTTTGCTCATTGTTCTTTCTCCATTTCATTCAGTAGTTTCACAGTCAATGCCGATAATACTGCCGCCGAGTCTCGGTTCCATGCGACCGTTATCCATATTGAACGCAAAAGCGATCAGATTATTACTTCCTGTTTGCTTGCGCACACATTATAACACAGAAATCATTCGGTTTTCAATAGGTGTGACAGAGGTTATCACTATTGAGCAACAAAATTCTGTGACCGAGAGCTGATTTTTTATCGCCGGAGGCATCTGCCGATCGGTATCGCGCGGGTTATCGGAAGCCCCGTATGCGGCGCGGCGTTTTTTGCTTTCAACGCACGATTGTGATATTGTTTATATTTAATGTGATAAGTTTTAGCCGCTTCGACCCCTGTGTTGATATAATAAAGATGAGGCGGGGGCATGCGCATTGTCACTCGTCCTGCCGGATGCGGACCTTTCTTTCTATTGCCTCAGGCATTGTTCCATCGCATTCGGGATAAAACGATCCCATCGGCGCCGCATGCAGTGGTGAGGCACGGGGTGCGCCCCGTGCCTTACGGCACCGGTGGAAAAAATACAGGAAGGTAGATACCATGAAAAAGATCCGGAGCATCATCATAGTTCTTATCGTTGCGGCTTTCATACTGACCTCGCTTGCCGCCTGTGCCGACAAGCAGAACGGCGGTGACGGTACCACCGCGGCAGGCACCTCGACCGATACGGCGGCTGTCGTTGAAGAGACCACAAAGCTGCTTTCCATCCCCGACGATGTCAACCTCGGCGGCGAAACGATGGGCGTTCTTTACTGGTCCGACGTCGAAAACCCCGAGTTTTTTGCCGAGGAGGGCGGCGAGAGTACCGATAAGACCCTTGACGCGATCAAGCGCCGCAATGCCTCCCTTGAGGACAGAATGCAGGTAAAGCTCGATTTCATTCCTCAGGCGGACAACTTCACCAACCTCAAGAGCTTTGTTTCCTACATAGATTCAAGCTACAAAGCAGGCGACCACTCATTCGACATCATAGCGGGCTACAGCCAGTCGGTGGCGAACGCGGCGTTCAACAATTACTGCTATGACCTTGCCAAAACCGAGTATCTTGATTTTGATAAGCCCTGGTGGCCTTCGCGGCTGACAAAGGAGGCTACCGTTAACAACAGACTTTACTTTGTTTCCGGCGATATTTCCACCAACCTGCTTTATTCGATGTACACGGTATTCTTCAACAAGGATCTGCTGGCAACGCATCCCGACCTCAAATCGCCCTACGACCTTGTAAATTCCAATGAGTGGACCGTTGACACTATGCTCACAATGTGCCATGGCTTTTACCGCGACCTTGACGCCGACGGCAAAAAGTCTAACGGCGACCGGTTCGGTCTTATCCTCCCCCGTCTCGGACTTGACACCTTCTTCTACGGCTCGGGACTCCGCACTACCGATAAGAACGCAGACGGTACTCTGATCGTTTCCGATACCTATTTCAGCGAAAAGGCGCAGAACCTGCTTGAAAAGCTCGAAAAGGTCTGCTACGACGATGATGACGGCTATTGGAAGGGCAAGCCCGACGTATTTGTCGCCGGAAATGCCGCCTTCTATTGCGACCGCGCCGTGCGCGCCATGTGGAACCTCGGAGACGTTGACTT